>NZ_JBWZET010000307.1:0-12076 GCF_056722145.1 Rhizomicrobium sp.
TGCTGCGCGGTACGGGTCTCGGCCTTGATGCGGGCGACCGCGGCAGCGACCAGATCGATGAACTTCTTGTCGGCGCGTTCGCCCGACTGGATCACCATCGAGCCATAGCCGTAGTCGGCGCACTGGCGGGCGCAGGCCATGATGTCGTCGAGATCGAGGGTGTAGCGGTTGACGTCGCGGTTCGACTTGCGGATGCCGCAGTACAGACAGTCGCAGGCGCAGGCATTGGAGGCTTCCACCAGTCCGCGCAAAAAGACGCCGTCCCCGCAATTGGCGAGCAGGACCCGCTCGGCCTCGGCGCGGACGGCTTCGATTTGTTCCGGTGTGCTGGCACTCAGTAGTTTTACCAGGTCCTGACGGCTCAAATCGGATTGAGCCGCCAGCCTGGCGGTGTCTTCGTCGAACGGCCTAGACGCGTTCCTTGTAGTGGGTATGCAAGAGTTCATGGCTCTTGTGGCTGCAGGGCCCTTCCTTGAAGAACTCGCGATAGATGCGCAAGACATCTTCGTTTTCGTGGGACTTCCGTACCACGTACGTCGCGTCCTCGCTATAGAGGGCTTTCGCACGCGCCGCCCGGATTTCCCGGTCGGTCGGGATCGGCTGGCCGCCACCGCCGAGGCACCCGCCCGGGCAGGCCATGAATTCGATGAAGTGGCACTTCGACAGCGGGCCGCCTTCCTCGATGTCCTTCATCACCCGGATGGCGTTGACGGTTCCGTGCGCCAGACCGACGCGGAGCGTGGCGCCTTTCAGCCATTCGAAGTCGGGAACCAGGTGCGACAGGATCGCTGGAACCGGACCGACCTTGCCGATGGTGATTTCGGCCATGCGCACGCCGTCAAAGCCGCGCACCGGCTTGATGTCGGCATGATCGAACAGGCTTTCCACTTTGTCGCCGGTGACGATCTCGATGACGGTTCGCAGCGCCGCTTCCATCACGCCGCCGGTGGCGCCGAAGATGACGCCGGACCCCGTCGGCGTGCCGAAGGGATCGTCGAACGGCGTCTTGTCGAGCTTGGGCAGTTCGACGCCGGCCTGCTTGAACATGCGGGCGAGTTCGCGCGTGGTCAGGGCATAGTCGACATCGCGATAGCCGCTGGAATCCATCTCGGGCCGGGCCGCCTCGAACTTTTTGGCGGTGCATGGCATCAGCGAGACCGAGACGATCTTGGACGGGTCCCAGCCGTTCTTTTCGGCGAAGTAGGTTTTCAGCACGGCGCCCATCATCTGCTGCGGGCTCTTGGCCGAGCTGAGGTTGGGCAGGTAGGCGGGATAGAAATGCTCGATGAACTTGATCCAGCCCGGCGAGCACGAGGTGAACTGCGGCAGCGCCGCGCTGTTGTCCTTGAGAACGAGCGCCTTATAGAGGCGGCTGATCAGCTCGGAGCCTTCCTCCATGATGGTGAGATCGGCGGAGAAGTTGGTGTCGAACACCTTGTCGAAGCCGATCCGCCTCAAGGCAGTGTTCATCTGGAAGGTCAGCGGCGTGCCGGGTTCGCAGCCGAACGCCTCGCCGATGGCGGCGCGTGGAGCCGGTGCGGTCTGGATCACCACCAATTTGTCGGGATCTTCGATGGCGTGCCATACGGCATCGGTGTCGTCGCGTTCTGTAAGCGCGCCGGTCGGGCAGCGGTTGATGCACTGGCCGCAATTGATGCAAGCGGCGTCCTTCATCTCCTTGCCCATGAAGGTGGCAATGCGGCTGTGATCGCCGCGGCCCTCGGTGGTCAGCGCGTAGACGCCCTGGTAGAGCGCGCACATGCGCACGCAGCGCCGGCACAGGATGCACTTGTTCTGGTCGCGCATGATGATGTTGCCGGCCGCCGCCTTTTCGAACAGCGGCTCATGCGGCCGGCCGAAACGTTCGGAGGTGACGCCATAGTCGGCGCACAGCTTCTGCAGTTCGCAGGTGCCATTGCGGGCGCAGGCGAAACAGTCGCCGAAATGCTCGCTCATCATCAGTTCGAGGATGTCGCGACGGGCGTGGCGGATCGCGGTGGAGGTGGTGCGGATCGTCATCGCGTTGTGGATGGGAAGCGCGCAGCTGGCGTGCAGTTTCGGCAGACCCTCCACTTCCACCAAACAGATGCGGCAACTCGAGGGCGTCGACAGCATCGCGCTCTCTTCGTGCTGATGGGTGTGCTCGCCCCGGTGCGGTGTGGAAGTGGTCTGCGAATACAAGGCTTCCGAGCACAGATCGTCGTGATGGCAGAGTGTCGGAATGTGGATGCCGGCGGCGCGGGCCGCCTCGAGAACGGTCGTTCCCGGGCTGACTTTCACGTCTTTGCCGTCGATCGAGACGGTAATCGTTTCGGAGTCCATAAAATGCCCCTTCAGTGTTCTGTTGCTCCTGGTGATGCGTCGAACCCGCCGTCAGGCGTGGCCGGGCAATTCGCCGGAGAAGTTGTTCAGGATCGCGAGAAAGCCGCGCGCGCTCATCTGACCGAGGCCGCATTTGGAGGCCACTGTCATGGTCTGGGCCAGCTGGCGGACATTGCGTTCGCCGTCGGCGTCGAGGCCGTCCTTGCGCATCTTGCCGATCGCCTCCAGCAGGCGCTGGTTGCCGAGGCGGCAGGGGATGCACTGGCCGCAGGATTCGTCGGCGAAGAAGTGCTGGAAATTCTCGGCCACCGCAAACATGTCCTGGCCGGGTCCGAACACGATGATCGAGCCGCCGGTGGCAAGGTCGCCGGGCGTCAGGGTGCGGTCGAACTGCGCCGGGGGCACGCAGGTGCCCGAAGCGCCGCCGACCTGTACCGCCTTGGCGTTCTCGGCGCCGACGTCGTTGAGGATCTGGCGCAGCGAGGTGCCGAACGGATACTCGTAGATGCCGGGGCGCTTGCAGTCGCCGGAGACGCAGAACAGCCAGGCGCCGGGGGCTTTGCGCGTGCCCATGGCGGCAAACCACGACGGACCCTTGGCCATGATGCACGGCACCCAGGCAAGCGTCTCGACATTGTTCACCACAGTCGGTTTGCCGAGATAGCCGGCCTGAACCGGGAAGGGAATGCGGTTACGGGCGTCGCCCCGCCGGCCTTCGAGCGATTCCAGCAGCGCGGTTTCTTCGCCGCAGATGTAAGCGCCCGATCCCATGCGGATCGAGATGTCGAAATTGAAGTCTTTGGCGCCCATGATCGCCTTGCCGAGGGTGTTGGCGGCGCGGCAACGGTCGAGCGCGCTTTCAAGGTGATCGCGCAGCCAGCCATATTCGGCACGCAGATAGAGGATGCCGAACTCGGCCCCCACCGCCCGGCCTGCAATGGTGAGGCCGGCGAAAACCAGTTCCGGAAAATCGGTGAGGATCAGCCGGTCCTTGAAGGTGCCCGGTTCGCCCTCGTCGGCGTTGCAGATGACATATTTCGGCGAGCCTTCCTGGCTGCGCGCGTATTCCCACTTCTTGCCGGTCGGAAATCCCGCTCCGCCGCGGCCCCTGAGGCCTGAGGCGCCGATGATGGCGAGAACGTCCTCGCCGGCCATCTCGGCTGCCATGGCGATACCGTCCTTGGGCGTCACTTCGGAGAAGGAGAGTTTGTTGCCGACAAAACCGTGTACGGATTTCGGATCCATGTGTTTCCCCCTCACTGCGCTTTTTTCGCTGCCAGGGCAGCGTGGCGGTAATCGTTGAGAATGGTGCGGACCGAGGCTTCGGTGAGGTGGATGTGGGGAACCTCGTTGACCATCATTGCCGGTCCCTGATCACACATGCCGATGCAGTTGGTCTGCTCGATGGTGAAAAGACCGTCGGATGTGGTTTCGCCGAATCCGATACCCAACTCGTCGAACAAGGCGGCGATCGCGGGATGGTAGTCGCCCTGCTTGGCGCAGGAGATGGTGCGGCACAGGCGGATCACATAGGTGCCACGCGGCTTGACGCTGAAATAGCTGTAGAAAGTGGCGACGCCGTAGACTTCCGCCCGCGGCACGTTCAGCGCGGAGGAGACCGCCAGCATGGCGTCTTCGGAGATGTAGCTGTGCGCCCGGTTGAGACCCTGAAGGATGGGCATAAGGGCCGTTCGACTGCGGCCGTGAACGCGGACGAGCTGTTCCACCTCCGTCCGTAAGGTTTGCTGAGCATCCATTCCGTTTCTCTCCCCTGTCCGGGACGAACGGCTTGCGAACACATGCCCTTGATACAAACTCGGGCACCCATTCGAAAGAACACGCCCCGTTTTGTTGTTGCACCTGGGAGCCCTCGTTTTCGGGGCGCCTCAGATTGGTTTTTGCCGCGCTTGCGACATTTCTACGCGCACACACCTCCGACAGCCGCCCGACGGCAAAGACCGTTGGGACGTTCACGAAACAATTCAGAAGATTTCAGACCGCGCCGCAGGGTATCGCCAGGAAATGCCGGAATCGCATGGGTGCCAGCACCTTCAAGCCTTGCATTCACGTTCGCCGAACGGACGTGATGCACACCACACCTCCGCGATTGGAATACTTGCGACTTGCCTGAACAAGAGGCCGGAAACCCCGGCTTTTCATTGTGAAAGATCAACAAAAAGAAAATCCGGGCTGCCGGCGGCGCCGACAACCCGGATTGTCTCTAAGACTCACAAGGACTTGCAGCCGGTCAGTAGACCTGCGTGCTCATCGTCAGGTCCTGCCAGATCTCCTTCACCGTCCGCGTCAGCTTGAGCTTGCGGTCATTGTAGAGGGTGTGCAGCAGGTGATGGGCCTTGTCCGAATACGGCTTCTCGAGGAAGTCGCGATAGAGCGCCTGGATCTGCTCGTTGTTATGCGACTGACGCACCTTCTGGGCGCGGTCCACATTGTAGAGCGTGGCGCGGCGCTTGAGGGCGTTCGGCATGTAGGCCTTCTTGGAGCGAAGGTTGCCGCCGCCATCGACGCAGCCGCCCGGGCAGGCCATGACTTCGATGAAGTCGAAATCCGCCTTGCCGGCCAGCACTTCCTCGACGATCGTCCGTGCCGGCTTGAGGCCATGGCACATGGCGACCTTGACGACGCCGATCTTGCCGCCCATGTCGACGGTCGCGGTACGGACGCCTTCGAAGCCGCGCAACTGCTCGAATTCGATGCGGTCGTATTCGGTGCCGTTGGCAACGTAGTACATGGTGCGCACCGCCGCTTCCATCACGCCGCCGGTGGTGCCGAAGATGGCGCCGGCGCCCGAGAACTCGGAAGCATACGGATTGTCGAAGCCCGACGGCTCGAGCTTGGCGAGGTTGATGCCTTCGCGGCGCAAGAGGCGGGCGAGTTCGCGCGTCGTAAGGACGACGTCAATTTCTGCCATGCCATCGAGTTCGAGTTGCTTGCGGGCGGCTTCGTCCTTTTTGGCCGTGCACGGCATGATGGCAATGGTGCGGACCTTCTTCGGGTCGATGCCCATCTTCTCCGGCAGGTAGGTCTTGCAGACCACGCCCATCGACTGCATCGGCGACTTGGTCGACGACAGATAGGGCAGCACTTCCGGATAGTGGATTTCGGCGAAGTTGATCCAGGCCGGGCAGCACGACGTAAAGGTCGGGCGCTTGCCTTCGCCGAGCCGCTTCAACAGTTCGGCGCTCTCCTCCATAATGACGAGGTCGGCGGCGAAGTTGGTGTCGAGCACGATGTCGGCGCCGATCCGCTTCAGGGCAGTGATGATCTGGCCCTGGACGTTGGCGCCGGCCGGCAGGCCGAATTCCTCGCCGAAGGCAACGCGCACGGCGGGCGCGAACTGGAACACCGTGACGATCTCGGGATCGTAAATCATCGACAGGACCTTGTCGGTCTCGTCGCGTTCGCCGAGCGCGCCGGTCGGGCAGATCAGGACGCACTGGCCGCAGGTGACGCAGGTCGATTCCTTCTGCGACAGGCCATACTTGAGGCCGACCGCCTTTTCCTGGCCGATGCCGACCTGGACGAGAGCGTCGACGCCCTGGCCGTCGCGGCAGATCGCGATGCAGCGCTGGCAACGCACGCACTTGGTCATGTCGCGGATCATCGCTGGCGAGGAATCGTCGATCTCGCGCGTTTCGACGAACTTGGGATCGTAGAAACGGTTTTCGCGAAGCCCGACGAACTGGGCAACGTCCTGCAGTTCGCAGTTGCCGTGACGCACGCACGTCGCGCAGTCCTGGTCATGGTCGGCGAGCAGCAGTTCCACCTGCAGGCGCTGCGATTCACGGGCGCGGGGGGAACGGGTCTGCACCGTCATGCCGTCCACCACCGGCGTGTTGCAGGAGGTGGCGAGCTTGAACGACGCGGCGCCGGGCAGCGTGAACTCGACGAGGCACACGCGGCAGGTGCCGGGGGTGTGGTCGATGTCGTCAAGCTCGCACAGCGTCGGGATATAGATGCCGTAGCGCCGGGCAGCGTGCAGGATGGTTTCGTTTTCCTCGGCCTCGATGGCCAGGCCGTTGATCGTGGCGTGGACGATCTTCTTTTCTTCGCCCTCGGGAAGTTCGTGTTCCATTGTGGGGGCGCTCCTTAATTGTGGGACTCAGGCACGGCATCCGCCGTGATGACCGAATAAACGCGGTAGCACCTCAGGCACCGCTTGGCCTCGTGATAGGCCGCTTCGCGGCTGATCGGCCGCTCGACTTCCTCGAACATCTGCTTGCGGATGTTGGGGTCGAGTTCGGGATGGTGCACGCGGTATTCCGACTTGACCGGGATTTCGGCGACGTCGGAAGCGAGCAGCTTGTTCTCGTGCAGGATCTGACGCATGCGCGAGCGCGGGAAGAACCTGACTTCGCCGAGCCTGACCCAGTCGTCGATGGCGCGCGCCGCCTTGAGGCCGGCCGCCATGGCGTGGATGAGGGTGGCGGGACCGGTTTCGGCATCGCCGCCGGCAAACACGCCTTCGCGCGAGGTTTCCAGCGTCGCCTTGTTGACCTCGATCGTCTTCCACTTGTTGAGCTTGACGCCGTCGGCTTCGGTGATGGCGCCGGACTGAACCTGCTGGCCGATCGCCGCGATGATGGTGGTGCAGTGCAGCTCGCGCTCCGAACCGGGGACCGGCTCGACGTTCCGACGGCCGCGCGCGTCCTTCTCGGTCTGGCGCATGTGCACCAGCTTGACGCCGACCACCTTGCCGTCCTTCGAGATGATCTCGGTCGGATTGGTCAGATAGTGCATCACGATGCCTTCGGCTTCCGCCGCCGTGATTTCTTCCTTGTCGGCCGGCATGTCATCGCGGGTGCGCCGATAGACCAAGTGGACCGTGCGGGCGCCCATGCGGATCGCCGAGCGGACGCAGTCCATCGCGACGTTGCCGCCGCCGACCACGACGACGTCGCCATCCATCCTGGTTTCCTTGATGCCCGCGACGTGGTCGTGGACCTTGAGCAGGAAGCCGATGCCGGATTCATAGCCGCCCAGGCTGGTATCTTCGTTCTCGACGCCCAGCTTGGTACCTTCCTGGCAGCCCAGCCCGAGGAACACCGCGCGGTAGCCCTTGGCGAACAGATCATTCACCGAGTAGTCGCGGCCGAGCTTCTGGTTGAACAGGAAGCGGCCGCCGATCTGGGTGATGATGTCCATTTCGGACTGCAGCACGTCCTTCGGCAGGCGGTAGCTCGGAATGCCGATCGCGGCCATGCCGCCGGCTTGTTCCTGGGCTTCGTAGATGTCGACGTGATAGCCGTGCAGCAAGAGGTGGTAAGCGCAGGAAACGCCGGCCGGGCCGGCCCCGACGACCGCCACGCGCATCGACGGCGGCAACGACTCGCTGATCATGTTCTTGGAGAAGGTCAGCGCGCCGGTTTCGGTCTGGTAGTCGGCGACGTAGCGCTTCAGCGTCTTGATGCCGACCGCTTCGTCGACCAGGTTGCGCCGGCAGGCCATTTCGCAGAAACGCACGCAGACGCGGCCGCAGGTGGCAGCCATCGGATACTTCTGCAGGATGACGCCGAGCGAGTGCGAGGGTTTGCCGTCGCGGATGTAATCGATGTACTGCGGCACGTTGATTTTGGACGGGCAGGCCTCGATGCAGGGCGCCGTCACGTAGATCATGCCTTCCTGATCAGGCTGCTTGCCGGCGGCGATTTCCGCCTCGAACTCGTCGCGGAAGTTCTCCAGCGCATCGAGCAGCGCCCGGCCGCAGGTCAGGCCCAGACCGCACAGCGAGGTGTCGGTCATCTGGCGCGCCAGCGCGGTGATGTCGTCGAGATTGAGCGGCGACGGCTTGCCCTGGCGCAGCTCGTTGAGCGCGTCACGAACCAGCACGGTGCCCATCCGGCACGGCGTGCACTTGCCGCACGATTGTTCGGCGGCCTTGTCCATGTAGCGCCAGAAGGTGTCGATGAGGCTGACGCCCTTGTCGAGGACGAAGAAGCCGCGGTCGCCGACGAACGCCCGGATTGCGTTGCCCTCGTTGAAGACGTCGAGGCCGCGTAGGGCGACGGCGTTTTCGGGGTTCTGCTTGGTGGGGTCGCGGTAGTCGTGAACGGCTCCGTTCCAGACGCCGTAGACGATGTTTGCCATTAGTTCTGTTCCCTGCTCACTCGTGAATTCGGCAGGAGGCCTCGCGCCGGGCGCGAATCGAAGACCCGCCCGTGGGCCTCTCTATGGTTCTTTTTGCGGCTGCTGCTTAGCGGCAGAGCGCAGCCGGATACATAGGGAATTGCCCGGATTCACGGGATCGCGACAAACGGCCCCGATTTTGCGGAATGTCAAATGCGACATTTTAGTGGCACGCTTCAGTGGAAATCGCGCGATTTGGGGACGACGCGCACCATGCGTGGATGCCGGTGCAGATGCGGCGCCGCGCCTTGACTGCGGAACAGGGGGGCCTCGGCCGCATCCTCGGAGAGGCGCTCCAGTTCGGCGGTACGGTCTATAACACGTTCTGCGACAAGATGGACCACACCTTCGGGGCTCTTCTGGATGCGGCCCTGCACAAGTAATAGCCGCGCCCCCATGATCTCGCGCCGGAACGTCTCCACCAGCCGCGGCCAGACCACGACGTTGGCGACACCGGTTTCGTCGCTCAAGGTGATGAAAACGACGCCTGCCTCGCCCGGCATCTGGCGGACCAGCACGATGCCGGCACACTCCGCCGCCTCGCCGTCCCGCCCCTGTCCGATCTCGGCACAGCTTTTGACACCTTCGCCGCGGAACGTCTGCCGCAGGAATTGCATCAGATGGGCCCGCAGCGACAGCCGCAGCATCTGGTAATCGGCCAGGACGTGCTCCGGCAGCGCCATCTCCGGCAAAGGCGCGATCTGTTCGGGTTCCTCGATGTCGACATATTGCGCATCGAACAGCGGCAGGCCGGTGGGATCGGCGATCCGGCGCACCGCCCACAACACCTCGCGCCGGTCGCTCGCCAGCGACTGGAAGGAATCGGCCTCGGCCAGGATGATCATGGCGCGGCGCGGCAGCTTGGCCCGGGCGACCAGGCCCTCCACCGCGCGATAGCCGTTGGCGCGGCAGGTCACGAGCTGCGCCGCCCAGTTCTTGTGGAAGCCTTCCACCTGCCTGAGACCTAAACGAACGGCGGGACCGCCGGCGCGGGGTTCGAGGGTATTGTCCCACAGGCTGAAATTCACATCGGGAGGGCGCACCTCCACCCCATGATCACGGGCATCACGGACGATCTCGGCCGGAGCGTAGAATCCCATCGGCTGGGAATTGAGCAGGGCGGCGCAAAACGCGGCCGGATGGTGCTTCTTGATCCAAGCCGAAACGTAGACGAGGTGGGCGAAGCTGGCGGCGTGGCTTTCGGGAAAGCCGTAGGAGCCAAAGCCTTCGATCTGGCGGAAGCAGCGCTCGGCGTACTCGGCCGCATAGCCGCGCGCCACCATGCGGCCGACGAATTTCGCCTTGAAGGTGTCGATGGTGCCGAGATTGCGGAAGGTGGCCATGGCGCGGCGCAAGCCGTTGGCCTCGCCGGGGGTGAATTTGGCGGCGACGATGGCGAGCTTCATCGCCTGTTCTTGGAACAGCGGCACGCCCATCGTTTTGGCGAGCACCTGGGTCAGTTCGTCGGGCGGGCCATGCTCGGGTGACGGCGAGGGAAACGTCACCGCCTCCTTGCCCGAGCGGCGCCGCAAATACGGATGCACCATGTCGCCCTGGATCGGGCCCGGCCGCACGATCGCCACCTCGATGACGAGATCGTAGAACCGGCGCGGCGCCAGTCGCGGCAGCATGTTGAGCTGGGCCCGGCTTTCGACCTGGAAAACACCGATCGCATCGGCAGCACACAGCATGTCGTAAACGGCCGGATCCTCGCGCGGGACGGAGGCGAGTGCCAGAACCTTACCCTCATGCACTTTGATGAGATCGAAGGCTTTGCGGATGCAGGTCAGCATTCCGAGTGCCAGGCAATCGACCTTCATCATCATCAGGGTGTCGATGTCATCCTTATCCCATTCGATGAACCAGCGATCCTCCATGGTGGCGGGGCCGACCGGCACGATCTCGTCGAGACGGTCACGGGTGAGAACAAAACCGCCGACATGCTGGGACAAATGGCGCGGAAAGCCGATCAGCAGATTGGCCATGCGAACCGCCAGACCGATCACCAAATTGACCGGATCCATCAGGCTTTGACGGACTTCCGAGTCCTTCAGGCGGCCCCCCCAGCTGCCCCAAACCCCGGACGCCAACGCCGCGGTAACATCTTCGGTAAGACCAAAAACCTTGCCGACGTCCCGGATCGCACTCCTCGGACGGTAACGGATCACGGTTGCGGCAAGCGCGGCGCGATGGCGGCCATAACGGGCATAAATGTCTTGGATCACCTCTTCGCGGCGTTCGTGCTCGAAGTCGACGTCGATATCAGGCGGCTCCTTGCGCTCCTGCGAGACGAAACGCTCGAACAGCAAGTCCACCTGCATCGGATCGACGGCCGTAATCCCAAGGACAAAGCAAACGGCCGAATTGGCCGCCGAACCGCGGCCCTGACACAGAATGTCCCGCTGGCGAGCAAACGACACGATGTCATGCACGGTGAGAAAATAGGGCGCGATCCGCATTTGGGTGATCAGCGCCAATTCCTTTTCAAGCGTCTCGCGCACCTTATCGGGAATGATACCGAAGTACCGGTCTTCGGCCCCAGCCCAAGCAAGATCGGTCAGGTGCTGCTCGGCAGTCTTGCCCGGCGGCACCGGTTCGTCAGGGTAGTTATATTCGAGCTCAGCCAGCGAAAACCGCATCGCATCGGCCAGCCGCAGCGTCTCGGTAAGCGCTTCGGGAGCGGCCGCGAACAGGCCGGCCATCTCGCCCGGTGATTTCAGGTGACGCTCGGCATTGCTCTCGAGCCGCCGCCCAGCAGTCTTCAAGGTAACGTGTTCGCGGATGCAGGTGATCACATCTTGCAGCGGCCGACGGCCGGGCTCGTGATAGAGCACGTCATTGGTGGCGATGACCGGCACGCCCGCGGCCTGGGCAATTTTCTGCCAATGAGCCAACCAACGGGCATCGTCACCCTTCAGCGGCATGCTCACGCCGAGCCAGACCCGGCCCTGTGCCACGCTCCGCAGTTCTTCCAGAAGGCTCTGAATATCTTCGGGATTTTTGCGCGAGGCGATGTCGCTGGCAGCGCCCTCGGCAAGATAATTGTTCCACGATTTTTGGGTCCCTCCCCCCTCCCCAGGGCCGGCTTGGCGAGAGAGAACCACCAGCAGCAGACCCTCTTGCCATTGCAGAAGGTCCGCGAAGCCAAGATAGCACGCCCCTTTGGGCGCCCGCAGCTTGCCTTGGCTGAGGAGCCGGCAAAGACGACCATAGGCAGCCCGATCAGAGGGATAGGCGAGAATATCGGGCGTGCCATCGGCAAACACCAGCCGTGCCCCGACCATCAATTTCGGCTTAGGCCCATCCCATTGCAGCCAGCCATCGTAGGCGCGCACCACGCCAGCCAGAGAATTACGGTCGGCAATGCCGATCGCGGCCAGTCCCAGCGCAGCAGCGGTCGCCACCATTTCCTGCGGATGCGATGCGCCATGGAGGAAAGAAAAATTGGTCGCCGCACAAATTTCTGCGTAGGAGCTCATGCAAACACCCCATGCAGGAACCAATGCCCGCGCTGGCGATAGAGCCAGAAGCGGCGGCCCTCCTCGTCTTCAGCGCGGTAATAGTCGCGCTCCGGCTCGGCCGAGTGCCACCATTCCATCGCAATACGCTC
>NZ_JBWZET010000308.1:0-4045 GCF_056722145.1 Rhizomicrobium sp.
GGATCCAGCGCTTGGCATTACCCTCGCCGGCATTGTAGGCGGCGGCCGACACGATTACCGAGTTTCCCCAGTTGGCGAGATAGGACGAGAACTCGGTCATGCCGAGCTGCATGTTGTAGGTCACGTCCGTCGTCAGCGCGTTCGGTCGGTAGGGCAGACCCGCCCGCTTGGCGTTGGCGCGCGCCGCCGCCGGGGTGAGCTGCATGATGCCGCGCGCGTTGGCGTGGCTGACGCTCTGTGGATCGAATTCGGTTTCCTGGCGGATGATGGCATGGACGAGAGCGGACTCCGGTACCGGAGCGGGACCTTTGTAGTCGGGCACGGCGATCACCGGATAGGAATACTGCGGGAAACCCGGCCCCTCATAGCCGATCACCTTGGCGACCCGCACGGCCACGTCGCGATAGCCCATGTCGGACAGCGCTGCGGCAACCTGCTTGACGTGGCCGGCGCCGGGATGCAGTTCGACATAGCGCAGCGCGAACGCCCTCAGCAGGTCCTGCGCCCCGAGATCGGCGAGCACGCGCATCGCCTTGACCATCTCGTCGGCATTGAACGCGGCGGCCGAGGGCATCGCTTCCACCCGCGCGGACGTCAAGTGCAGCACCGGCGCCGCGTCGATGCGGGTCAGCGCCAGTTGGCCGTAGAACGTCTCGGGCGCCTTGGACGCGTCCAGATAGGATTTGTAGGCGTTGGTATCGTCGCCCATCGCTTCATAGGTCCGCCCCATCCAATAGCGGGCGCGGGCGCGGCTGATCGGGCGCGACACGCCGGCATCGAGCCGCGCGAAGTGGGGCAGGGCGCTGGCGCCGTCCTTGAGGAAGCGCAGTGCGATCCAGCCGGCGAGGAATTCGGAATCCGAGAACTCGCTGCCCGAGGTGACGCCGGTGTCGGCGACCAGCTTATAGGCGAGCGCCGGCTTGTTCGCCTTCAGCATCTCGCGGGCGACGATGTGGGTCTCGGCCCACAACGGCCCCGGGCGCGTCTTGAACAGCTCGCGCACCGCCGGGCGGGTGAGGAGTTCGGCAGCGGCATCGAAATCGCCGTTCTTGCGCGCGGCGCGGGCGCGGTCGAACAGCAGGGCGCCGTTGCCGCCAAGATCGGCGGAAAGTTCCGACAGCACGCGCGGAGCGTGGCGGGGATCGGTCTTCACGGTGATGCGAGCGTTGGCGATGTGCTGCGCAGAGTCGTCCACGCGCGCCATTTCGCGGCGGGCGGCGGCGATCTGGTCGGACCAGATGAGATTGTCGAGCCGGCGCTTGTCCACATCCGGCGTCAGGATCGGCCCGTCTTTCTGCACGATGGCGAGTTCCTGCGGCAGCTCGAACACGCCCGCCGCCCAGCCGTCGCGCACTAGTTTCTTGCCCCAATCGGTTTTGCCGGTGGCAATCAGGGCATCGCCGAGCCGGATCATGGCGGTGGCGCTGATCGGATTGCGATTGCCGAACCAGGAAATCACTGTCGCGGGCGCGGTCGCCGGGTCCATCGCTTCTTCGGCGCGGACTTCAACGATGCCCCGCCGTGGCCAGTCGGGATACGCCTTCAGCACACCGTCGATATCGCTGAAGGCGGCATGCGCATTCTTGTCCTGGACATAGCGCCACTCGACCAGCGCGCGGGCGATAGGATTTTGTCCTTGGCGGGAGAGTGCCAGCGCTGCCGGCCAGTCGCCGCGGTTGGCGGCCTCGAAAGCGCGGGTGAACAGGTCGTGATCGGCGGCAGAGAGGACCTTAACCGTACCGGTGCGCAGCTCGGCTTCGCTGTCGGCGGCCGCATCGTCGCCCACCGCCTGGACGGTGACGGCTTGGCGAGCCGGCAGCGGGTCTGCCGCCGCGGCCCCCAACAGAAGGATGGCCAAAACGGGCAGGGCACGGGCAGGCATCGTTTTCAGTCCCAGGAATTCGCAGTTGGGATCGACCTTAATGTCGCGGGGGCGCACACTACAATCGTAATGTGTGGAGCGCCGCACATTCGCCGCGGCAAATGCCTTGCCCTGGCGGGGACAAGCGCTATTTTGCAGCCGAATTCGCCGCGTCCGTCACTCACACCGCACGAAGGTTGCCCATGCCGTTCACGCCCAAGAGCTTCAAAGGCTCCATTCCCGCGCTGATCACGCCGATGAAGGACGGTGCGGTCGATGAGGCTGCGTTCCGGCGCTTGGTGCGCTGGCAGATCGCGCAGGGCTCGAGCGGCCTGGTGCCGTGCGGCACGACCGGCGAGTCGCCGACGCTCAGCCACGAAGAGCATATGCGGGTGATCGACATCACCCTCGAGGAAACCGACGGTCGCGTGCCGGTGATCGCGGGGGCAGGCTCGAATTCCACGGCGGAAGCGATCTCGCTGACCCGCCACGCCAAGGAAATGGGTGCCGATGCGGTGCTGTCGGTGACCGGCTACTACAACAAGCCGTCGCAGGAAGGCATCTATCGCCACTACGCGTCCATTGCCGAGGCGGTTGATATTCCGATCATCCTCTACAACATCCCCGCCCGCGCGATCGTCGGCATCGACGTCGACACCATGGCGCGGTTGGCGCAAATCCCGAACATCATCGGCGTCAAGGATGCCACCGCCAATCTCGCCCGGGTGCTGCGCGAGCGCGCCGCCTGCGGCCCCGATTGGGTTCAGCTGTCCGGCGAAGACGGCACCGCGCTGGCCTACATGGCGCAGGGCGCCCAGGGCTGCATCTCGGTGACCGCCAACGTCGCGCCGAAACTGTGCGCCGATTTCCAGACGGCCTGCGCCGAGAAGCGCTGGGACGATGCGCTGGCGCTGCAGCTCAAGTTGATGCCGCTACACGACGCCATGTTCTGCGAGCCGAGCCCCGGCCCGGTGAAGTTTGCGGCTTCCCAGCTCGGCCTCTGCACCGACGAAGTCCGCCTGCCGATGATGGCCATCAGCGCCGCCGCCCGCGCCCGCATCAAAGCCGCCATGGCCGAAGTCGGCGTGACGGCGGAGTAAATCTCATCGGCGAGCGGCGTCGCCCTTCGCGGCCCCGCGCTCTCGTCATGCTGAGGTGGCCGGCCGAGTACGACCGTGCCGATTATTCGAGGACTTCGTGCGGCCGGCCCGCGAAGCACGCACTGGCGCGGGGCACCTCTGGGTGACGCCTTGGGAAATAGCTCCGTCCCCCTATATAATGACGGTGTCATCAGGAGCCGCCCGTGGCCAAGAAGAATCCAGACGACGACCGCAAGATTGTCGCCGACAACCGCAAGGCGCGGTACGCCTTCGCCATCGAAGACGCGTTCGAGGCGGGGATCATGCTGACCGGCTCGGAAGTGAAGTCGCTGCGCAACGGCCGTGCCACGATTGCGGAGTCCTATGCCCAGGCCAAGGACGGCGAAATCTTCCTGATCAACGCCAACATCCCGGAATACACCCAGGCCAACCGCTTCGGCCACGAGCCCAAGCGCATCCGCAAGCTGCTGGTCCATAAGACCCAGGTGCGCAAACTCGCCACCGCCATCCAGCGCGAAGGCATGACGCTGGTGCCGCTGAAGCTCTATTTCAACCCGCGCGGTATCGCCAAGCTCGAGATCGGCATCGCCAAGGGCAAGAAGCTGCACGACAAGCGCGAAACCGAAAAGAGCCGCGACTGGGCCCGCGACAAGGCCAGGATCATGCGGGCGAAGGGGTAACCCTATTCGCAACTCGCTATTCGCCATTCACTCCTTTAGAATGGTTCTATGCCCGACGAACCAACCCACCCCAACGACAAACTCGTCCGCGCCAAACAGCAATGGGCGGCGGATAAGCGGCTGATTACCGGGCGGCCGGACCTCGGGCATGTCGAGCGCCTGCCGCCGGGGCAGAAGGAAGTGAAGACCTGGCCGGTGCTCGACCTCGGCGTCCAGCCGGCGGTGAAGCCGGAGAACTGGCGCCTGCGTATCGGCGGGCTCTGCGAGAAGCCGCTGCATTGGACGCTCGACGAATTCCTGGCGCTGCCGCAGGAGGACTCCGTTTCCGACATCCACTGCGTCACGCAATGGAGCCGCTACGATAATCATTGGCGCGGCGTGGCGGCGAAGACGCTGCTCGATCT
>NZ_JBWZET010000309.1:0-3858 GCF_056722145.1 Rhizomicrobium sp.
CGCCGAGGGCAACGCCACCTCGGAAGGCTCCAAGGTCGCGCTCGTGTTCGGCCAGATGAACGAGCCCCCGGGCGCCCGCGCCCGCGTCGCGCTCTCGGGCCTGACCATGGCCGAATACTTCCGCGACGAGGAAGGCCAGGACGTGCTGTTCTTCGTCGACAACATCTTCCGCTTCACCCAGGCGGGTTCGGAAGTGTCGGCGCTGCTCGGCCGTATCCCTTCGGCCGTGGGCTACCAGCCGACGCTCGCCACCGACATGGGCTCGCTGCAGGAACGCATCACCTCGACCACCAAGGGCTCGATCACCTCGGTCCAGGCGATCTACGTGCCGGCTGACGACTTGACCGACCCCGCGCCGGCCACCTCGTTCGCCCACTTGGACGCGACGACCACGCTGAACCGCGCCATCTCGGAGCTGGGCATCTACCCGGCGGTTGACCCGCTCGACTCCACCAGCCGCGTGCTGGAGCCGCGCGTCGTCGGTGCCGAGCACTACGAAACCGCCCGCCGCGTCCAGGAAACCCTGCAGAAGTACAAGTCGCTGCAGGACATAATCGCGATCCTGGGCATGGACGAGCTGTCCGAAGAGGACAAGCTTACCGTCGCCCGCGCCCGCAAGATCCAGAAGTTCCTGTCGCAGCCTTTCCACGTCGCCGAGGTCTTCACCGGCATCCCCGGCAAGTTCGTCCAGATCGAAGACACCGTGAAGTCGTTCAAGGCGGTTGTCGATGGCGAGTACGACCACCTCCCCGAGGCGGCCTTCTACATGGTTGGCGGCATCGACGAAGTGATCGAAAAGGCCAAGAAGCTGGCCGAGGAGGCCTAAGTCTCATGGCCCTGCGTTTCGAACTCGTTACGCCCGCGAAGCTGGTCCGTTCCGAGGACGTCCACATGGTGGTCGTCCCCGGCTCGGAAGGCGAGTTCGGCGTGCTGGAGGGCCACGCGCCCTTCATGTCGACCATCCGCGACGGCGCGGTAAAGGTCTATCGCAGCGAAAACGGCCAGCCCGAAGAGATCACCGTTGCCGGCGGCTTCGCTGAGGTGACCCCCAAGGGCCTGACCGTGCTGGCTGAACACGTGGCCGAATAGGCCGGGTGATCACCCCATCGAAATTGCCCCGCAACGGGCAGCATCGGCCCCGCCCGCAAGGCGGGGCCGCATGATTCCGGGCCTCCGCGACATGCGGCCAGCCACCCTGCTGCGTCCGCTTGTCTTTCTAGCCCTGGCGCTGCTCACCCGCTGGATGAGTTTTGGCGACCACAACTGGTTCGAGGATGACGCGCTTTTCCTGGCCATCGGCCAGCGGTTGCACGCGGGCGCGGTGCTGTATGTCGATGTCTGGGATCGGAAACCCCCGGGCCTGTTCCTCATCTATTACCTGATCACCGCCTTCCCGGCCCCTGTGATCGCCAGTCAACTGGCCGGCACCTGCTGCGTCGCGGCAACCGCCGAGGTGATTGCCCGGCTGGCATCCCGGCTCGCCAGCCCGGTCGCCGCGCTGCTCGCGGGCGGGCTTTATATCTGCATGCTGCTGCTGTTTGGCGGACGCGGCGGACAGGCGGCGGTGTTCTTCAACCTGGCGATGGCACTGGCGGTGCTGATCGTCTGGCGGGCGCTGCCGGCACTGCGGCGGGGGCGCTGCCCCGGCCAGGTCTCCGGTGCCATGCTGCTCGCCGGATTTGCGATCACCTGCAAACAGACCGCGCTGTTCGAGGGCGGGTTTTTCGGCCTTTTCGTGCTGTGGCAACTGGCGCGCGGCGCCATGCCTGCCGGCGCCCTCGTCCGCACCGCCCTGGGCCTTGCGCTGGCAGGCGCGGCGCCGATGCTGGGCTTCACGCTCGCCTTTGCGTTAACCGGCCATTTTCACGCCTTCTGGGCAACCATGGTGACCGCCAATGCCGCCAAGGTCTACAACCCCGGGCATGACCTGCTGAAACGCTTTGCGATTTTCGTTGCCCTGCTTTCGCCCGTCTTTGGCCTGGGGCTGGCAGGCTGGTTGTTCACGCCAAAACTGCCGCGCCAGGTGGAACACACGTTTGCGGCCGTCTGGCTGTTTGCGGCAATCGGCGGCATGCTGGTGGTACCCAACCTGATCGATCATTACGCCCTGCCCGTCCTGGTACCATTGGCAATCTGCGCGGCGCCCTTTCTGACCCGCGGCGTGATCGGCCCCGTTTGCGCGCTGGTCTATCCCGCCGCGATTCTCCTCGCCACCAACAGCTTCGACTTCGGCAAGGCCACGCGCGACAATGCGCGGCTCGATACCGTGATGGCCATGATCCGCGCCCGCGACCCTCGCCCGCGCCTGTTCGTGTTCGACGGCCCGGTGGCGCTTTACGGGCTTCTGGGCAGCTATCCGCCAACCCCGCTGATATTCCCGCTGCACCTCTCCTATCAACCCGAGGCCGATGTCAGCCCCTACCCGACCATGGGCGAAGTTGACCGCGTGCTGCGCTGGCAGCCGACCACGGTCATCATCCGCCGCAAGCTGCCGATCGAGGATCTGTTCAACCGGCAGACCACCGCAGCGGTAACCCGGTATGCGCGGCGTTGCCGATGGCACGGCGAAGCCACCGTTTCGGCCAGCGACGGCGACAAGCTCCTCGATGTCTACGGGCAGTGCGCGGGGCCGCGACCGCTGACCTGAACGTCCTCGGCCCGACGCCGGCTTTCTCCCTGCCACGGGCAATACCCCCGCATTTCCCCCTGCTCCGCAGGCAGGCATTAGCAAATCCTCAAAGTTTCCCGATTATTGACCAAGCTGATAAGTTTCCCGACCACCATGCCGCGGTCATGGAGGTGGGAACAGCGTTAGGGATCGACTGGAAATGAGCGCATTCGGGCGTCGAAACGGACCGGGCGGGTTTGGCCAGGCGGGTAAACCGCAGTTTGGCGTGGCCCGGCCCATGCGCGGTCCCGAAGGCGCCACCGTACCCCTGCCGGGTGGCAACCAGTTCCCGCCGCTGCCGCAGGAAGCCGAATCCGTTGCCCCGGGCGATCCCCGCAATGGCGACGCAATGGCGCGCCTGACCGATCGCATGAACGCCACCCACGAAACCACCCGCACCGCGGAAGGCTTCGAGGCCAGCGTTCACAAGATCAAGGAACAGGTGCTTCCCCGCCTGCTTGAGCGGGTCGATCCCGAGGCCGCCGCCACCCTCACCAAGGACGAACTCGCCGAGGAATTTCGCCCGATCATCTTCGAGGTGCTCGCCGAACTGAAGATCACCCTCAACCGCCGCGAGCAGTTTGCGCTGGAAAAAGTGCTGATCGACGAGCTGCTCGGCTTCGGCCCGCTGGAAGAGCTGCTCTCCGACCCCGACGTGTCGGACATCATGGTCAACGGCCCCGAGCAGACCTACATCGAAAAGAAGGGCAAGCTCCAGCTCGCCCAGATCCAGTTCCGCGACGAGCAGCACCTGTTCCAGATCGCGCAGCGCATCGTCAACCAGGTCGGCCGCCGCGTCGACCAGACCACCCCGCTGGCCGACGCCCGGCTCAAGGACGGCAGCCGCGTCAACGTCATCATCCCGCCGCTCAGCTTGCGCGGCACCGCCATCTCGATCCGCAAGTTCTCCGAGAAGCCGATCACCATCGACATGCTCAAGGACTTCGGTTCGATGAGCGACAAGATGGCCACCGCGCTCAAGATCTGCGGCGCCTGCCGCATGAACATCGTCATCTCGGGCGGCACCGGCTCGGGCAAGACGACGATGCTCAACGCGCTCTCGAAGATGATCGAGCCCGGCGAACGCGTGCTCACCATCGAGGACGCGGCCGAACTTCGCCTGCAACAGCCGCACTGGCTGCCGCTCGAAACCCGCCCGCCGAACCTCGAAGGCCAGGGCGCGATCACCA
>NZ_JBWZET010000310.1:0-11387 GCF_056722145.1 Rhizomicrobium sp.
GGGTGCCCTCGTCCAGGCTTTCGACCCGGTCCACCATCTGACTGACCGTCTGGCTTTCGATGGGCAGTCCGGTGGCCGGGGAATGGGGGATGCCGACCCGCGCCCACAGCAGGCGCATGTAGTCGTAAAGCTCGGTGACCGTGCCGACGGTGGAGCGGGGGTTCTTCGAGGTGGTTTTCTGCTCGATGGAGATGGCCGGCGACAGGCCCTCGATGTGATCGACGTCGGGCTTCTGCATCAGCTCGAGGAACTGGCGCGCATAGGCCGACAGCGACTCGACATAACGGCGCTGGCCCTCGGCATAGATGGTGTCGAACGCGAGGCTGGATTTGCCCGAGCCTGACAGGCCCGTCAGCACGGTCAGCTTGTCGCGCGGAATTTCGACGTCGACGTTCTTGAGATTGTGCTCGCGCGCACCGCGAATGACGATGTTCTTCAGCATTCTACCTTCAGACCCAACAGCCCAGACCTATCTGGAGCCACTTTCCAAGCAGAGGCAGGGCCCCCGCCGCAACCCCGTTATGCAAGGGGACTCGCGAAATAGTGAACATATAGGGAACGATGGCGCCCGTCCATGCCACATTTCCGACAAGTCCCGCGTAGAATGCGCGACGCACACGGGGGGCGCGCATGCGGTGGCAAAGTTGGACGGCCTACGGTCTGATGGGGTTCTTTCTGGTGCTTTACGGCGTTTCGATGTTTCTGCCGGGCCTTGTTTTGAACCAATCGCCGGTCGTGCCGCCTGAGGCGGTAACCGAAGCCAACGCCGTGTCATTTCTGGCCCGGCATGCGGCCTGTTGGGGCCGAGACAGCCGGCTCAGTCTGGCGCCGAACGGCGACGTTCGAGACGACAAGGGCAACAAGCTCACGCACGACGAGCGCCAGCAGATCGCCTGCCGTGATCCGGACAATCAAACGGTCTATCGCGGCTACGAAGTGCTGGCAGTCGGTTGGCTCGGCATTTTTTCAAGCGACTTTGCTTGGTACGCGAACCTCTTGGCGTTGGTGGCCCTTATCCTGGCATTGATGGGGCGTGCGCCGAAAACGGCCACGCTGCTGTCGGTAGGTGGCGTTCTGTTTGGACTCGATGCGTTCCGCTTCACCGGCATGCCATCGCTCGATGTGCCCGGCCAGCCGCTCGATCATTTCGGTAGCGGCTATTACGTGTGGGAGGTTTCCCTGGCGGTGTTGTTGGCCGCACAGCTCATAACGCTGTGGCAGCGGCGGGAACCGAAATCGCACTGATGCGTTTGAGTAACGCCTCCAAGCCGAGTTGCCAATGCCTCGCTCCCATCGCGACGACATCGATGCCTTGCGCGCGGTCGCGGTGGTTCTGGTCATGCTGTTCCATTACGGCGTGTTCGGCGGAGGGTTCGTCGGGGTCGACGTCTTTTTCGTCATTTCCGGGTACCTGATCGGCGGCATCATCGACCGCGAGCTGCAGGGCGGACGGTTCTCGCTGGTGTCGTTCTACGAGCGGCGGGTGCGGCGCATCTTTCCGGCGCTGTTCGTGATGATGGGCGTGGTCGCTGCCGTCGCCGCGGTGGTGCTGTTTCCGCCGGCGTTCGAACGCTTCGGCAAAAGCGCGGGCGCGGCGGCGCTGTTCTGGTCGAACATCTATTTCGCGGGCACCGCGGATTACTGGGACCCGGCGGCCACCACCAAGCCGCTCCTGCACACCTGGTCGCTGGCGGTCGAGGAGCAGTTCTATCTCGTCTTCCCGCTGATCCTGTTCGCGATCCGCAAGGCGTCTTCAACGGTGCGATTGGTGACGCTCGGCGCGCTGGCGGTGATCTCGTTCGCGGCGTCGGTGTGGGCGGTCGCGGCGGTGCCGACCGATGCATTCTATCTGGCGCCGTACCGGTTCTGGGAATTCGCGTTGGGGGCGGGGCTGGCGATTCACAAACTGTCATCCCCGGCGGGCGCTGCGCGGCAGCGCGAGGGAAGGGGACCCAGGTATTCACGGCCGCAGGATGCAGAAAGGTCGGCACGCGCTTCGCTCTATTCCATTGCAGCATTTTGCCGGAGAGTCCTGGGTCCCCTTTCCCTCTCGACCCTCGCGCTTTCGCGCGCTGGTCGGTTGGCCGGGGATGACAAAGTTGGAGATGGTTGGCCCAACGCAATCGCGTCGCTTCTCGGCCTCGCGATGATCATCGGCGCCGGCTTGTTTTTGCCGCGGGGCGGGGCGTTCCCCGGGTTCGCGGCGCTGCTGCCGTGCGTCGGGGCGGCGCTGGTGATTGCGGCGGGGGCGGACAATCCGGTGTCGCGCGCCTTGGCGTGGCGGCCGGTGGTGTTCGTCGGGCTGATCTCCTATTCGGTCTATCTCTGGCATTGGCCGGTGATCGTGCTGGCCGAACAATGGGCGACCACCGCGCTGACGCCGCTCGAAATCCTCGGCTGCGCCGCGGCGACGTTGGCGTTGTCGGTGCTGTCGTGGCGCTTCGTCGAACAGCCGTTCCGCAACAAGACGAAAATCTCGCGACGGCCGCTGTTCGCGCTGGCCGGCGCGGCGATGGCGTGCGTCTGCCTGTTCGCGGTGCAGTCGGTGCGCACCGGCGGCTTTCCGCATCGCTTCAACGCCGACGTGGTGAAGATCGCCGCCCTCGAAGCCGCCCCGCGTCCGGCTGCGGCGCGCTGTTTCGGAATTTCGCCGGCCGATGTTTCGGTGGCGCGGCTGTGCGGCATCGGCGTCAATGACCGGCCGGCGACGTTCGTGTTGTGGGGCGACAGCCATGCCGAAGCGCTGCTGCCGGCGATCAGCGATATCGCCAACACACGTCACCGCCGCGGCCTGTTCGCGGGCTCGCCGAGTTGCGCGCCGCTGGTCGGCGTCAATCGCTACGACGTGCCCGGCTGCCGCGCCTTCAACGATGCGGTGCTCGCGATGCTGCGCCGGCACAACGAGATCTCGACGGTGATCCTGATGGCGCGCTGGGGCAAGGCGGCGGAAGGCACTGCCTACGGCAACGAGGGCCACGGCTTCGTCGCCATCGGCGATGATGTCGGGCGCGCGACAAGGCCTGAGGAGAATGCCGCGATTTTCGCGCGCGGGCTGAGGCGCACCATTGCGGTGCTGAGGGCGGCGGGCAAACGCGTGCTGCTGGTCGGGCCGGTGCCGGAAATCGGCTTCACCGTGCCGCAAGTCTTGGCGCGCCTCGCCCAGGAGCATCGCGAAAACGAAATCGTGTCGCCGCCGGCGCGCCAGTTCTACGACCGCGAAAAAGACGTGCTGCCGCTGTTCCGCGCCGCGGCGGCCGAGCAGGGCGTATCGGCGGTGTTCCCGCACCAATACCTGTGCGCCTCGGGGCGCTGTGCGGTGAAGAAGAACGGCATTCCGCTTTATCGCGACGAACACCATTTGAGCGATTACGGTGCCCGTAATCTCGAACCGCTGCTGACCCACGCGATCGATCCGCTGTTCGGCGGGGTAGGGTGACGTGAGGCCATTGTTCTGAAGGCGCGCGACGACGCGGAGCGGGTGCCGCTACTTCGGCAGCTCCGGCAGTTCGATGATGGCGATGCGGGTGTTGTCGCCGGTGCCGACGGTGGCCACGAGATGGCGCATGGTGCGGGTGAAGACCGGATGGTTGGCGTTGAAGAGATAATCGGTGACCTGCACCAGACCGCTGCCGTCGGGGTGGATCAGGAACAGCGCGAAGCGTCCATCGGCACTGCCGCGGTCGGACTCGAAGGCGATCCAGCGCCCGTCGGGCGACCACGTCGGCGCCCCGGCCGATAGCGGCTGGCGCTCGATCTGGCGCAGCGTTCCGCCGGCGATGAGCCACAGCGTGTTGGTCTGGTTGTAGGCGCCGCCGGCCTTTTGCGCCGCCAGCACGATCTGGCGTCCGTCGGGAGACTGGCTCGCCATGCCCGGCAGGATGACGGCGGGGTTGGTCAACTGCTCGATCTGGCCGCTGGCGAGATTGGCGCGCTCGATCGCCTGCTGCTGCGAATCCAGCATGATCAGCGACTGGCCGTCCGGGCTCCAATCGGGAAAGAACAGGTGCAGCGCAACCCCGTCGCCATAAATGATGTGCGCGGCGGTACCGTTGGGCTTGATGGTCCAGACCTGATCGAGCCCTTCGGCCGTGGTGGCGGTGAAGGCGATGAGATCGGCCGCCGCCGACCAGCGCGGGCGCGTTGCCGAAACCGGCAGTGGTGAGCGGGCGAGCGGAACGGCGGTGCCGCCCTCGATCCCGACCCGGTACAACTCCCAATGCTTCTGGTCGGTCGTCCGCGCAAAGACGATCGTCTTGCCGTCGGGCGAGACCGTCGGCCAGTAATCGGTGCCGGTGTTGGTCAGGACCTGCACCGCGGTGCCGTTCAGCATCGGCCAGTTGTGCTCGGCCGGCGGCGCCTCAAGCTTCTCGGCGGTGGCGGCGTCGATGCGCGGCGCCGGCGCTTCGCGGCCGTTCTGATCGATCACCAGTCCGTTGATGAGGTTGTCGGGGTCGGTCGTGAACTGCAGCCGTGCCGCAATGCCCTTGAGCGAAAAGCTGCCATCGGCTTCGGCCACCAGCTCGATTTTGGGCTGGTGGGTGAGGCGGATGACCAGATGATCGCCCTCGCGCATCACCGTTGCGACCAGACGCGGGGCCAACTCGTAATAGCCGACATAGCGGTCAAGCTGGGACTGCGCCGCTACGCGCGGCGTAAACAGCAATAGCCCAGCCAGGACGGCGGCGGTGCGTTTCATCTATCCCCCCGCCCCGATCGCGTGCGGACGGTTAATCTACACCCCGGGTTTTGCAGGCACAAACCCGCCCCCGGGTCCGAGGCATACAGAATCACCCAGGCAATCAGAATCCTGTCATCCGTTGTGAATGTGTCATACGCGTATTGGTTGCTCGCCGGGGCGGGCGCCAAGGTGTCGGCGATTTCATTTGGGCGCGACGATGTGCGGGTGGGCCCGGGCGAGACGTGGCGACTAAGTTCCGCGGGCATTTTCAGGCGTTGCGTGATGAAGTCGGTCAAGAAAGCGGTTGTGTTTTGCAGCGCGATGCTGCTGGCCGGGTGCGGTGGGGTTTCCGAAACGAGCGCGCCGCCGCCGGCGCTGACGCCTCCGCCGGGCTCGCCGCCGCCGCCGGTTTCCACCGTTGCCGCCACACTCACCGTGCCGCTCAGCGATTTGCAGCGCCTCGTCAACGAGAAGACGCCGCAGCGTTTCGCCGACCTCAAGAATCAGAAAATCCGCTGCGGCATCGGCGATTGCGTCACCACGCTATCGGCGCTGCGGACCGGCCCGATCACCGTCACCAATCGTGGCAGCGCCCTGGTGCTCGGGGTGCCGTTCGCGCTTGATGCCGATCTGGCGCTGCCGGCGCCGCTGTCGATGGTCCACACCGGTGTTACCGCCAACGGCCAGCTCAATGCGGTCAGCGCCCTGGGATTCGGCCCCGACTGGCAGGTCAAGCCCAACACCGGCGGCTCGGTCCAGTTCGGCAACGGCCGCGTCAAGCTTGGCGCCCTCAATACCGATTTCACCACCCTGTGGAACCTCAATCCGGAACTGCTGTCGAAGCCGCTGCTGTCCGTGCTCGACAAGGAAGTCGGCACCGCCGTGGTGGTGCGCGAGCCGGTCGCCAAGCTGTGGGCCGGCGTGTTCGCGCCGATCCGCCTCAACACCAAGCCGACCACCTGGCTGGTGCTGCAGCCCGAACGCATCCGCGTCGGTATGCCGGCGGTCGTCGGCAATGCGCTGACGATGGGTCTCGGCGTCGATGTCCGGGCGCGGCTGGTCGCCTCCGACGATACTCCGCAAGTTCACCCGACACTGCTGCCGCCGCCGGCCCCGGTCAATGGGCCCGCCAATCATTTCGCCGTCAGCGTGCCGGTGGTGCTGCCCTATGGCGAGGCGGCGCGGATGGCGCTCGAGGCGATGAAGAAGAATCCGCCGCGCGCCGGCACGCACACCATCACCATCACCAAGCTCGACTTCATTCCCTCGGGCCAGGATGTCGTGATCGCCGCCAGCTTCTGCATCGCCGAGAAATGGGACCCGACCGAAGCGATGACCGGCTGCGGCTCGGGCTATTTGCGCGGCGTGCCCGAGTTCGATGCCGCCACCCAGACCATCCGCATCACCCATGTGCGCTACGACGTGCTGACTCAGAACTGGATGCTGAGCGTGATGCGCGGGCTGGCCGGTGACGATCTTGGCAAGGCGATGGAGAAGGCGCTGCAGTTCAAGGTCGGCGATCAGATCAAGGCGGCGCAGGGCCAAGTCTCCGCCGCGCTGGCCCGACCGCAAGGCAGCATCGTGACCGTCTCAGGCCAGGTGCAGAATTACGGCCCGGTGTCGCTGAGCTGGAGCCGCGACGGCTTCGTCGCCATGCTGTCGGCCGAAGGCAGCATCAAGGCCGAACTGCATATGTGAGGATCTTTCCTCCCTCTGCTTTTTCTCGAGATGATCTCGGTGCCGCAGCGGGGCAGGCCGTTCAACGCTCTGGCATCTGTGTCTGAATACTAGTCGCAGTCGTTTGTGGGGCCGGTGGTAGCAGCCGCATGGGGCTACCACTTTTGTGACGCTCCTGTATCCTCCCCAGATGTTTGCGGAAGGAACATCCGCCACAACGATGTTCCGGTAGGGCGTTGGGGGTAAGTAAAATGGCCAAGACCAAGGCGGCATCGAACAATGCGGTCGAGCCGGACTGCATCGTGGCGCGTGACGAACTGATCAAGCAGTACATCGAAAAGCACGGCGGGCGTTATTCCCACCTCAAGGCCGCCGCCGATATCCACTCGGCCTCGGATGCCCTGGTTGTCGATCAGGCCCTGTTCGAAGACAGTGCCGCATCACAGCGCGAGGAAATGAAGAAGCTGTCGGACCAGTATTTCAAATTCCGCATCGAATTCTTCCGCTTTTCGCGGCGCCTGGACCGCACCTTCCGGGATTTGTTTCACCGGCCGCAGACCCATTCCGACCTCGCCGAAGAGGATATCGAACGCAAATTTCCCGAAGACCGCAAAACGCGGGCGCTGATCAAGGCCTTCCACCTGGTCATTCGCTCCAACCAGTTGCTCCATATTTTTCGCAAGCGGTTCATCCAGTTCGTCGGCGGTTCCGCGATCGCCGTCGTCGCCGGAGCGTGGCTGCATTTCGGCTATGCCGCGTGTGGCAACCTGGCGGGCCTCATCACCACCAGTTCGGCGGTCGTCATGCTGCTGGCTTGGATTTTCTGGCTCGTGGCGGCAATCGCCATCATTACGGCGGTCTGGTCCATCACCCAACTGATTCTGGTGTGGCGGCTCACCAACACCACCGACCATTTCAAGGAGGCGAACCAGACGAGCTGCGCCAACCTGCGGGCCTCGATGACCGGCTTCAATGCCACCGTCAGCCTGCGGTTCACGAACCTGCTCAACGTGATCAAGAGTTCGGAAGACAATTCCGAACTGGTCAAGAAGCACGATTGGCCGGCGGTGGCGCGCGATCTCTTCAAGATCGCAATGTGGGAAGGAAAGCGCATCGAAAGCATGGAGCAATTCTGGCAGTTCCAGTTCGAACGGCTGCGCCTACTGGAACTCGTCACCGACCGTGTCGGCAATTTGACCTCCCGCATCCTGGCGGGGGTGATGATCGTCGTGTTTGCCGCTGCTCTGCCATTCTGCCTGCCGGCAGCGCCGCTGTGGCAGCATCTGATTCACTACACTTTGATCCTCGGAATCGTCACGACGGGGATTTGGCGGATCGGAACCATCAGCCGCAGCGGCGGCCTGTCTTTCGGCATGCAGGACATCATCGACCAGGGCTTCGAAGACGAATGGCAGACCTTCGGCGCTCTCGGCTATTACGACAAAATCGCCCAGGAGTTCGAAAACGGCATGGGCGCGAAGCGCCTGGAGAAAATCAAGGAACGGATGCTCTGACCGGGCCGGCTGGCGCGATCACGCCGCAATCGTCGCTTCGCGTTCGGCGAAGTTGCGGTGGTCGGTGAGGGTGATGGTGACGCCGCAGTGGACCTGTTCGAACGCGCGCAGGCTCTGTTCCAGGCGGTCGAAATCGTAGGCGGTGGTGGGGAAGAAGCGCGGGCTCGGGATGAAGGCGATCTCGGTGCCGCGGCGGGGCAGGCCCTTCGCATTGCCGGCGGCGCCGGTGCATTGCAGGCGATGGACGAAATCGCCGAGATAGAAGCGCATCGCGTATTCCAGGCTGCCGCGCCAGATCCGCACTGCGAACTCCTCCGACAGCGCGTTGACCACCGGCAATCCAACGCCCGGCAGCGCGTCCGAACGCCGGCGCGCCGCGTCGTAGCGGGCCGAGGCGGTGAACTGGGTGACCAGGAGTTCGGCCAGCGGCACCTCCCATTCGGGATCGGTCTCCACCGGCAGTCCGGCGCCGTTGTCGATGACGCTGACCACATCGCCATCGTGCAACGCAACCGCCACGCGATCGCAGACCGGCGCCTCGGCCAGCGCGTTCGCCACCAGCGCAGCGACCATATTGTCGAGCCCGGTGCCGTCGGCGGTGTCGCCGATGTACATTCCAGGCCGAAGCTGTACCTGTTCCAGACCCATCACGTCCTCGCTGCCGGCTACCGTAGCGTGATCCGGGCGCGGCGGCGATTGCCGCGCGGCGTTCTGGGCTTTCGTTATCGAAACGAAGTTGGGGATTGACGGCGCACACAAGAACATAATAAGAACTGACGCAAGGTTCCCACAAGCGGAACCGCATGATACGCGCTAGGGTCTCTCCCGCACGTCCGGAAAGGAAGTAACCATGGCAGGCAGCGTGAATAAGGTAATTTTGGTCGGCAACCTCGGGCGCGATCCCGAAGTGCGGCGGATGACGTCGGGTGAACCGATCGTGAACCTGTCGGTTGCGACATCGGAATCGTGGCGGGACAAGACCTCGGGCGAGCGCAAGGAAAAGACCGAGTGGCATCGCGTCGTGATCTTCAACGAGAACCTCGCCAAAGTCGCCGAGCAATACCTGCGCAAGGGCTCCAAGGTTTATCTCGAAGGCCAGCTCGTCACCCGCAAGTGGACCGACAAGGACGGCCAGGAGAAATATTCCACCGAAGTCGTGCTCAACCGGTTCCGCGGTGAACTGGTGCTGCTCGATTCCCGCGGCGAGGGTGCCGGCTCCTACAGCGGCGGCGCCAGCCAGGGCCGTGTCAGCAGCGGCGGCGGCGACGCCCCGCAGAGCTTCGACCGCTCCGAACTGGACGACGAGATTCCGTTCTAAGGCCCTATCATCCCGGGCGCGCCGAGGTCGGTCTATCCGTCTGGCGCTATGGCGCGACCCGGGACCCACTCCAAAATCTGCCGGGAGACCACGTGGGTCCCGGCTCTGCGCGCCGCTCCATCATCGCGACAGCTCTACGCCATCTCGGATGCGGCGCTTGGCCGGGATGACAATCGGATGCGTTATTCCGCCTTCGCCTTCAGCGGCTGGACGTTGCTTTCGCCTTTGCCGTATTCGGGCTTGAGGTGGCCCGCGATATAGGCGCCGGACTGGATCGAAATGTCCTGGTGGATGACGTCGCCGGACATGTGGGCCGAGCTGGTCAGCACCACCTTCTTCGCCTCGATCTTGCCGTCGACGGTGCCCGACAATTCCACCTCTTCGCCCGAGACCGTGCCGTGCACCTTGGCGCCGGCGCCGACGCGGACCATCAGGGCGCGGACATCGCCTTCGACCTGACCCTCGATCTGGATGTCTTCCGAGCTTTCGAGCTGGCCGGTGATCTTCAGCGCCCGGCTGATCACCGAGACGCCGCGCTGATGGCCGGGCGTGCTCGGCACCGGGCTGGCCGAGGCCATCGGCCGGCGCACCGGCTCGGGTGCGGGCTGCGGCGCGGGGGCGCTGTGCTGGGGCTCCGGCGGCTTGGGCGCATTGGTCGGCTGCGGCTCCGGGCCCTTTTCATTGCGGGTGAACATATTGCTCATGGCCGTGTCTCCGGTAGTTGGGTGAGGGTCTCGAAATAGCTGGGCGGCCGCCAAGGCATTCTGCCGTCGACCCGGGCCCCGCGCGCCACCGATACGGTGTTATGGAAAATCCGTCCCGTGACATTCGCGGAACTTTCCACCGTCACGTTGAGCGCGAAGATGCGGCCGGAAAAGCGGCCCTCGACATGAACTTCATGCGCGACGACGTCGCCATCGACATTGGATTCCGGCGTCAGGATCACGCGGACGGCATTGATCCGCCCCGATACCGCACCGTGAACGTAAAGATCGCCGTCCATGTCGAGGACGCCGGTCACCTTCAGCGCCCGCCCCACATGCGATGGCGGCTGATCGTCGGTATCGCTGCGTGTCTGGGCGAACATGAAGCCTTTCCTGTTCAACCCCCGGTCCAATTAAGACCGTATCTTCGCCGCACCGCAAGCGCGCATCCATTGGCACCCTGATTGATCACGGGGAAATGGTGCCGGGCGCCGTATGTGACGCGTATCAACCAGGCCGGTGGCGGCCCGCCGGCGAAGCCGTTTTGAGGCATTTACGCAGCCCGCTCCGGAGCGCGAGAATCAGGGCGGGAGCAAGGCGCGCAAGGGCGTCGGTTTCCAGGTCCGGAGGGGACCGGTTTGATGCCAAATTTACATGTTTTATCAGTACCTTGCGGGACGGGTGGCGGCCGCATCTTTCGCTGGCAGAATCGCTCCCCAAAATGCTAGGAACGAAGGCCGATTGGACGCCCTCGGACCGGGTGGCGCGGGGTCGGCGGGCGGGGCCCTGTGCGTCGCCGAAAAAGTGCCTTCGAAGGAATAGCTTTGAGCGACACGCCGATTCCCACGCCGCCGTCTTCGGGCTCCAGCGTGAACCCGACCGCAATCGAAGACGAGCTGAAGCGCAGCTATCTCGACTACGCCATGAGCGTGATCGTCAGTCGCGCCCTGCCGGACGCCCGCGATGGCCTGAAGCCCGTGCACCGGCGCATCCTGTTCTCGATGCATGAGAACGGCCGCGACTGGAACAAGCCCTATCGCAAGTCGGCCCTCATCGTCGGCGACGTGATGGGCAAGTACCATCCCCACGGCGACCAGTCGATCTACGACGCCCTGGTGCGCATGGCGCAGGACTTTTCCATGCGCGTGCCGCTGGTCGACGGGCAAGGCAACTTCGGTTCGGTCGACGGCGACGCGCCGGCGGCCATGCGTTACACCGAAATCCGCATGGCTCGGATCACCGACGAGCTTTTGAACGATCTCGATAAGGAGACCGTCGACTTCGGCCCGAACTACGACGACAGCCTTCAGGAGCCGCGCGTGCTTCCGGCCAAGATCCCGAACCTGCTCGTCAACGGCGGCACGGGCATCGCGGTCGGCATGGCGACCAATATCCCCCCGCACACTCTGCGCGAGGTGGTCGATGCGACCGTGGCGCTGATCGACGATCCGTCGCTGACCTCGGACGCGCTCACGCAGTACGTGAAGGGACCGGAC
>NZ_JBWZET010000311.1:0-2718 GCF_056722145.1 Rhizomicrobium sp.
GTACCAGTCCTTGAACGCCTCGGCCTGCTTGCCCTCGATCAGCGTCAGCCCAGCGCCGGACGTGCGGTCTATCGTATCCGGTGCCATTCCCTGACGCCACGGGTTGTTCGGATCATAGCCGACGTTGCCGCCGTTGAGGACGATGACCTCGCCGCCGTGTTCGATGGTGTGGCCGTGGGGCAGTTTGCAACCGACAATCATGTGTAGCTCCTCTGGATGGGGCGGTCCTGGCTTCATCGGAACCCCGCCTGCGGGTGAGACAGGCGGGGCTATGGGAAGGCAGGAAGGTCAGATATCGAGCATCCGGGCCACCGCGATCGGGTAGCGCAGGATGGTGCCCCACGTGCCGGCCGAGTTCTTCTGCGACCATGACGAGGCATGGGTGACCAGAGCGTGAGCCCGCATCTTCTCGGTGTAGGCCGGGTAGGCGGTCTTCTTGCCGTCCACGTCGTCCTTGATGAGCATGAGGAGCTCGCCCGACGTGGTAGTGTATTCCGGCGCGGCCTTGATCTTCAGGTTCGGGAAAGCCTTCTTGAGAAGGTCCTCCACGTTCAGGCCGTAGTCGTTGCTGGTCAGCAGCCAGGGCTGACGGGTGGTCGAAAGAACCAGCGTCATCGCATCGGTCATCTCGACGTTACCGCCCATCTGGGTCACCAGCGTCGAATAGAGCTTCTTCACGTCGTTGAAGATTTCGAGCGCGCTGGCATAGGTCCAGCGGCTGCCGTCCGTGGTGATCGCCTTGGTGTTCGGCGAAATCGTGCTCGGCAGCGACGGGTCGTTGAGCAGGCCATAGTTCACGAGGCCGGTGACCCCGTAGAAGTAGGTCTTGTTGCTGAACTTGTTGAAGGTCAGCGCCATCGCGTTGTCGAGCTCGCCGGCATAGTTCAGGCCGGCCGCGCCCCAGCGTTCGAGCTGCTGCTCGCCGTAGCGCTTGAACGACTGCCAGGTGTAGGGCTGGCGGTAGTTCCACTGCTCGTTGGCGTCCACGTCGCCGTTGTTGCTGTAGTCGCCGTAGCTGGCCACCTGACCGGTGGCTTCAACCATCGGGAAGTAGGCAACCTGGTCGACCCACGAGCCCTTCTGCGCCTCACCGCCCATGATCTCGGCGGCGCGCATCGGGGTGAAGATGACCCGGATGACTTCGGGGTCGATGACCGACACGGCCGAGAGCAGGACACCGGCGTTGACGCTGGTGGCAAGGCCCGGCTGAGCGTCCATCGCCGCAACCTGCGACTTGAGGTGCGGGAAGGCGTCGAGAGCGAGGCGGTAGTCCTGCTTGAAGCGAGAGGCCCGCGCACGGCCGGCATCGGAGCCGTCGTGGGCAAACACCGCGTTGGTGGGGAAGAATACGCCGCGCTCGGCGAGTTCCTGACGAATAACGGGATCGCGCATGTTCAGTTACCCCCGGACGCTGATCTTGGCGAGTTCGCCGCTGCCCGCCGTCGAGCGGACATTGTAGGCGGTCTCGAAATTGGTGGTGCGAGTGACGGTGATCGAGCCGGACGCCGTGGCGTTGGCCGACATAACCGCGGTGCCCGCGACGGAGTTGACGCTCACGAGGTATGCGCCCGCCGGAATGCCGGTGCCGCTGATCGGCTCACCGGCATAGGCAGCGCCCGAAACGGAGGTCAGGTTCGGCGAACCGTTGGTCGTGGTCGCGGTGAAGGTCGCGGTGGCCGGAGTGGCCGTGGCCGCCGCCTTGCAGGCGCCGTCCGCGTAGTTCATGTAGACCTTCTGGTTGATGGCCGCGCCGCCTGCGAAGCGGGCCCACACCGGACCATCTTCGAGCAGGTCGATCGCCTGTCCGGCCACCACGAGGTTCGAGGTGCCGGCGAGCAGAGCCGCGATCACAGCGGGCTGGTCGCGATGTACGAAGCCGTAGCGGACATTGGCGGTGCCGGGGTGCGCGCTGGTCACCTGGCCGAAGCCGGTGCCGGCAGTGGCATTCGCCCAGGCGAACTGGCCGATGGTAACGCCGGCCGAGCCAGCGACGAGCTGGGCCTCGTCGAAATTCGTTAGGCTGAACTGCGGGTTGGCGCCATAGAAGCCGCCCTCGATGCCGGGCGACTGCTGCGAAGCGACGGAAGTCTGGAAAGCCATTGCGTTAGCTCCGGATCACGGGAGGAAGGTTCGGGATGATCTTGGCGAGCTTGCTCTCCACGATCGGGGCGGCGTCGGTGGCCAGCGGCTGCGAGGCGGTGACCTCGCGGGCAACCATCGCCTTGAGCGTGGCGGCCGGTGCGGCGTCGAGCGCGGCGACAGCGTAGCCCTTCGTCTTGAGCGCGAAGCGGTAGACCTTCTCGGCGCTGTCCATGCCGACGACTTCGCCGACCAACGGCTTGACGTCGTGCAGGGCAACCGAGAGTGCAGCGGCACGGGCAGCGCCGCGCTTCTCGGCCTTGTCGATCATGCGGGCGACAGTCGCGGCGTCCATGGCCGGCTTGTCGTCCTTGTCGTCGTCGTCGTCTTCGTCCTCGGCCGGCGACGGGTCGTCGTCCTCCTTGGCATCGGGGTCTTCGTCCTCGGCAGAATCGTCATCATCACCGTCGGCATCCTTGTCGTCCTCGTCGAGGGCAAGAATGGCGGCGGCAAGCGCATCGGCATCGAGCGCGGCGTCGGCGGCGAGGTGCGGCGCGACCAGCGCAGCGATCCCGGAAGCGAGCTTCTTCATTCGTTCGTCTCCAACCATGACATCCGGCCCTGCGCGTCCTTCGATCA
>NZ_JBWZET010000312.1:0-7515 GCF_056722145.1 Rhizomicrobium sp.
CGGCTTCCGTCAGTTCCTCGTCGCGCGCCACAACCCCCACCGGACAAATCCGCACAACATGCTCCATTCCGCCGCTTCGGGCGCCCCCCCCAACGCAACACGCCGCACCTGCGATATCTGGAGCCGCGGCTCAAGCCGGCGGGGCGCCGCGATTTTTTCCAATCCACCCGGTCAAGGCGGCAGCAGTTTCGCGGCCGCAGGATTTCAGGGTTGCCGCCAGCGGCGCCACCGCCTCACGATCGGCGTTGCGGCAGGCGGTGTCGAGCCGGCGGGCAAGCGCGCTCAGCCGCATCGCGCCGAAGGTACCGGCCATGCTGACCAGGGCATGGGCGGCGCGGCGGCAAGCCTCGACATCGCCGGCAGCGACAGCAGCTTCGACCTGCGCCAGCCGCTCGGCGGCATCCTCAAGGAATACGTCGACGAAGCCGGCCGTCTGATCGGTCAGCACGGCATCGAGCAGGTCGGTGAGCGTCTGTTCGTCGAGCAGCGGCTCGTCGTTCCCCACCGGCGGCCGGGCGGCGGGCGACTTGATCCCGGCACGCGCCGCCAGCTTGGCGACCAGCAGTTTGGGCTGCACCGGCTTGCAGATGTAGTCGTCCATGCCGGCGGCGAGGTATTCCTCGCGGGCGCCTTCCATGGCGTTGGCGGTCATGGCGATGATGTGGACCGCTCGCAACGGCGGCGGCAGGGCGCGGATCAGCTTGACCGCCTCGATCCCGTCCATCTCGGGCATCTGCACGTCCATCAATACGACGTCGTAGGCGTTGCGGCGCACCGCTTCCACCGCGGCGCGGCCGTTGGCGGCGGCATCGACACGATGGCCGGCCCGCATCAGTATGGTGCGCGCCACGTCCTGGTTGACCCGGTTGTCTTCGACCAGCAGCACCGACAAACCCTCGGCGACCGCCGACGGGCCGGGCGGCCCGGGCTCGACAGCGCGTACCGCGCCCGGCTCAAACAATGCCGCCAGCGAGGCGCCGAACCGCTTCACCTGCAGCGGCTTTTCGAGCACGCAATCGACGGCACCAGCCTCTTCCACCGCATCGCGGCCGGCCGAGGTCAAGAGCACCAGCTTGATCGCCGCCCCGCCGGGGAGCGTGCGCACCCGCGCCGCCAGCCGGTCGCCCGGCAACACCGGCATGATATGATCGAAGACCGCCAGATCGAACGGCTCCAGCCCGGCACGCTCGATTTCCGTCAGCACCGCAAACGGATCGAGCGCGGTGGTGACCTCGAAGCCGAAGCATTCCAGGTGCCGGCGGGTGACATAGGCAATCAAAGGCACCTCGTCGACGATCAGTGCCCGCATCCGCCGCCGCGGCAGGACCAGCGCCGGGACGTCGCCGGCACGCTCCCACGCCAGCGGCACTTCGAACCAGAAAGTCGAGCCGGCACCGGGTTCGGAGATGACGCCGATCGTCCCGCCCATCAGTTCGACCAGCTCCTTGCAGATGGCAAGCCCGAGGCCGGTGCCGCCGTAGCGCCGCGTCACCGAGGAATCGAGCTGGCTGAATTTCTTGAACAGCCGTTCCTGGCGCTCGGGCGCAATGCCGACGCCGGTATCGGCGATCTCGAAGCGCACCCCGGTCGGGGCACCCTCGTCGTCGGCGATGGCGTAGACCTGCAGCGCCACTCCGCCGGTGTCGGTGAACTTGATGGCATTGCCGATCAGGTTGAGCAGCACCTGCCTGAGGCGCGAGGGATCGCCGCGGAAAATCCCCGACGCTTCCGGCGCCACGAACACCGCGATGTCGATCGCCTTCTCGCGCGCCTTGGCGAACAACAGTCCGGCCGCCTTGTCGGCAAGATCGCTGAGATTGAAGGCAATGGATTCGAGTTCGAGCCGGCCGGCTTCGAGCTTGGAGATGTCGAGGATGTCGTTGACGATGTCGATCAGCGCCTCGCCGGATTCGCACACCGTTTCGGCATATCGGCGCTGCTCGGAATCGAGATCGGTGTCGAGCAGCAATCCCGCCATGCCGATCACCCCGTTCATCGGCGTGCGGATTTCGTGGCTCATGTTGGCGAGGAATTCGCTTTTGGCGCGGTCGGCCGCCTCGGCAGCATCGCGGGCGGCGGCGAGTTCGCGGGCCTGCGCCGCCAGCTCCTCGGTCTGCGCCGCCAATTCGCGCGCCTGGTTGGCAAGGCGAAGCTCGCTGGCGCGCAGATGCTGCTCGGCCTCGTAGCGGTGCTTTTCGTGCAGCAGCAGGGTGCCGAGAATGGTGATTTCCACGATGTTGGCGACCAGCGTCGGGATCGCCGACAATTGCGCGGCGGTGGCGCCCTGCAGCAGCCATTGCACCGCGAGATCGAGCCCGGCCGCGCCCGCCCCCAGCAGCGGAAAATGCCAATACGCGATCTCGCCGAAGTGGGCACCGCGATCGAGCCACAAGCGCAACAGCACGCCGGCGCCCGCCGCGACCGCGAGAATGCCAAGCCCGAACGCATCGAACGGCTGGCCCTGCAGCATCGGCACCAGTTGCGCCGCCGCCGCGATCACCAGCGCCGCCAGGGCTGCGAAGCCGCCCGCGAGCAGACCGGCGAGTGCAATCAACACCGTCTGGCTGCCGGTCGGAGCGCCGCCGATCATGTGCACCGGCTGCAGCACGGCGATGGCGGTGGCCGCGCCGAACAGCACGCCGATGGCGACGCCGGGCGGTATCCTCGTCCGGGCGCGCAGCTTCGCTGCCAGGATGTTGACCGGGCCATAGGCGATGACGGCCGCGGCAAAGATCGCCAGATTGAGGAGCGCCTCAACCACCGTGATCTGCCAGAACAGGTCCATTTCGCCCATGGCGCCTACATATCAAAGGACAGCGTGACGAAATACTGGCGCTGCACGTCGGGGCCCGAGGTCTGCTGCTGCTGGCCATTGCCGAAGTCGCGCCCCGATACGGCCAGTGTCAACCGATCGGTCAGCCGGTAGCCGAGCCGCGCATCGACGGTCGTGTAGGCGCCGATCGGCACCAACTGGCGGAACGGACCGACACGCCGGAGCCCCGCCGAATCGGATTGATACAGAAGGAACCCGTTGGCCTCCCAGCGGCCCGAATGCCAGCCAAGGCCGGCCTTGACGACATGCTGAGGGGTGGTGTCCTCGTAATTGATGAGATCGGTCCGGCCGCCGCCGCGGCTGTAATTGTCGTTGATGATTTCGTAGCGGTAGCTGACCGACCACGTCCAATCCTCGAGCAGGCGGCCGTCGATCCCCGCTTCGAGGCCCGAGGCTTGCGACGAACCGACATTGGCCGGTGCAATGCCCATCGTGCCCGCCGCATCGACGGTGCCGCTGCCGGTGGAAATCACATCGGTGGTCACCTGATGGAAGACGGCGATCTGCAGCTTGGCGTCCAGGCTGGTGAAGCGGCGGTTCCACAGCGCCTCGAAATTCATCACCGACGACGGCTTCAAGCGCAGCGACTGGAACGGCACCCCGCCCTGGCCGAAGGCGCCATCCCAGACCTGGACGAGGCTCGGTGGCTGCACCCCGCGCGAGGCGATTAGGCGGACAGTGTCGTCGGCGCTGGCATTCCAGACCAGTCCGCTGTTGAAGCTCCATTGATCGATCTGCATCGGCGGCCCGAAGCGGACCGGGCCAGGGCCAAGGCCGAGACTGGAATCGTAGGCGACGCTGTCGAACCGCAGCGCGTTGGTCAAAGCGAGGTCGGGCGCGATCTGCCAGGCCCACATCACCGACGCCGCGCCGGCATCGAAGGCGACGAAGCCGGAATTGTAGTTGCTCGGCGTCACCTCGTTGTGGCGATAGGCGGCGGCGAGGCGGATGGTGTGGTCGGGCGCCAGACTGAAAACGTCCTCCACTTGCACGACCGCCAGCGAATTCATCAGCTTCGGCGCCTCCATTCCCGGACTGACGGCGCGCGTCCAGGCGGTCCAATTGCCATAGGCCGTCGCTTTCAGAAGGCCCCAGCTGGTATCGGCGACCAGCCGGCCCATCACCGAATTGGTGCCGTAGTCGGACGTCTGCAGCTTGTAGCCGCCGGAAACCTCGGTCTGGCTGGCGCGGCTGTGGCTGGCTTCGAGATCAAACTCGACCGAGTCCGAGAGGCGGAACACCGAATCCGCATCGAACGCCAGACGGTCGTTGTCGGGCCGCGGCGTGCCGTCGACGGCGAGCGGATTGGCGGTGCCGAACGGTTTATCGGAACGATACCCCGCCGACAGGCGCACGAAAGCGTCGTGGCCCAGCGTGAAACGTGCCGCACCAGAGGCATCCCATAGCCCCTGGCTGCCGTTGCGCACCGAGGCGGTGATGACATCATCATAGCGCGGATTGTCGGTGATGATGTTGATCACACCCGCCACCGCGTTGAAACCGAACAGCGCGGCGTTGGGGCCCTTGACGACTTCGATCTGGCGGATGGCGCCGAGTTCCACCGGCAGCGCGCTCCACGGCGTGAAACCGAACGAATCGACATAGACCTGACGGCCGTCGACCAGCACCAGCGTGCGCGCCGAATAGGCCTGATTATAGCCGCGCGCCGACACGTCGAAGGCATCGTTGGCCCATTCCAGCACGTCGACGCCGGCAACGTGGCGCAAAATCCCCGGCAGGTCGCGCGATCCCGAGCGGCGGATGTCGTCGCGGGTCACGATCGTCAGGTTGGCCGGCACCTCGGTGGCACGCTGCGGCGATCCCGTCGCGCTGGTCGTCGCCGCCTCGCCGAACAGCTGCTCGATGGCGCCATAGTCCATCGACTGGCCGTGCGCCGCCGACAACAACAGAAGTGCCGCCAACGGCAGGGTCCTGATTTTCATCATTTGCGCTTCACCAACATCGTGAACACCGTGGAAAATTTCGCTCCCACCGCCTTGGCCAGGGCGGTATCGAGCACAACCGACATATTCGAGCGCGCCTGCACCAGCAGAACGCAGCTTTGGATGTCGAGGCATTGGCTGTCGGCCGACACCGACACCACCTGCTGACGGCGGACGTAGTCGCCCACCAAACGGCCGGCATCGGTCGGCAGAGTCATCAGATAAAGGGCGTCGAAGTGCTGACTCGCGAGGTCCTGCGCCGCCACCGGCACCGCCGTGATGGTCGCCGAGCCGGGTCCGGCCAATCGCGACAGATCGTTGGCCGCCCGCTGCGCCTGCACCCGGCCATCGGCGCCGCTATAGACCACCCCGATCAGGATGGTCGGCCGGTTTTCGAGCGACGACAGGAAGCCGAGCGCGCGCACCGCGGCATTGAGGTCGGCCGGCGTCACCTCGCCGGCCCCGGCGGCAGCCGTCAGCGCCAGCCAGCCGAGCATGGCTGCAAGCGCGCATCTGGCGTGTCTACCCCCGGGCAAGGCCGTCTCTTCTTGCTGTGCGAGCGGGCGCCCGCGCCCGGAACCTTATCGCCGAAACCGTTTTGGTTCGACCAATGTCCCCTTACGGCAGCCGCGGCTGAGATACTTTATTACAGATCGGCCATGGGCCTCAGTCGGCCGCGCCGCAGGACCGGCGAATCACCAATTTGCACGGCAGAACCGCCGCTTCCGCCGCCTCGCCGCGCATCAGCTTGAGCAGCGTCTCAACCAGCACCTCGCCAGCGAGCTGGGTGTCCTGGCGAATCGTGGTCAAGGGCGGAGTAACCATGCTGGCCGGTGGAATGTCGTCGAACCCGACCACCGAAACGTCGCGGGGCACCGATAAATTGTGGTCGCGCAAGACCCCGAGCGCGGCGATGGCGATCAGGTCGGAGGCGGCGAAAATCGCATCGAACGGCTTGCCGTTGGCGATAACCTGGCGCGTCGCCCGCTCGCCTTCCGGCAAGGCGCTGACCGCATCGGCCTGCAGCTCGGACTGGATCGGCAAGCCGGCTTCGCGCAAGGCATCGCAATAGCCGCGATAGCGGGCGAAAAATTCGGGATAATGGTCCGACGCGGCGCCGAGAAAGGCGATGTTGCGCCGACCGAGCGAGATCAGGTGCTTGGCGGCCTGATAGCCGCCGGCATAGTCGTCGCAGCCGACCGACAGGCCGGGATGGCGCTCGAGCGTCGCCCCGTAGTGGACGAAATGGGTGCCCTCGTCGACCAGGCGCTCGAGCTCGGCGCTGTAGGTGACGAAATCGTCGTAGCCGAGAAGTATGATGCCGTCGGCGCGGCGGCTGTCCTCGTAATCGATGCGCCAGTTGTTCGACAAATGCTGGCACGAGATCAAAAGGTCGTAGCCGCGCTTGGCGCAGGCCCCGGCGATCGATCCCAGCATCGACAGGAAGAACGGGTTGATCAGCGAGGCGTTGAAGCGCTGGTCCTCGAAGAACAGGATGGCGATGGTCTGGGAATGCTGGCCGCGAAGATTGGAAGCGTTCTTATCGACCTTGTAGCCGAGCTCCTTGGCGATGAAGGCGACGCGCCGGCGCGTGATCGGGCTGATGGTGGGATCGCCGCGCAGCGCACGCGATACCGTCGGCTGCGAAACGCCCGCCCGACGCGCGATGTCGAACGAGGTCGGCCGCGGCGGTCCGGACTCAGAATCGCGCTTTCCTCCCATCGGCCCCTGTTCCGTTGCTTATCCGTTTTGCACCATGCCACAGACCGGTGACAAAAGCAGCTTGCAAGCACACAACCGGGAATTGCTTCCCGAATACGAGAAATGGGGCCCGCACAAAATGCGAGCCCCGAGAAGCAGATCGGGAAAGGTATGTCCAAACCAGCGGGGCGCCTTGCGAGCGCCCCGCCATGCACAGATCAATACTTCACGCGGATCGCGAACTGCACGAAGCGGCCGCTCTTGCTCCACGAGGAGTCACGCAGCGTCGGCTTGGCGTTCGGCGTCGCCGTCGAATCGCCCGTCAGCTGCTGCTGGTAGACCGTGGTCGTATCGAGCAGGTTCGAACCGTCGAGCGAGACTTCCCAGTGATCGTCGACCGAATAGCGGATCGATCCATCGAGGAAGCCGGCGCCCTTCTGATACATCGGCAGGCCGGTGCAGCAGTCGAGGTTGTCGGTCAGATAGGACGAACGGTAGTTGTACGCGAAGCGGATGCCGATCGGGCCCTTCTCGTACAAGCCGACGATATTGTAGCTGTCGTCGGAGATGCCGGCCAGGCGATGCGAGTCGATGACGGCGCCGAACACGTTGTTGCCGCCGCCGAACGCAACGGTCGAACCGGCGATGTAGCCGGACTGGACCGCCAGGTTGGCGTTGTGGATGCCGGACTGGTGGGTATGGACCCAGTTCAGCTGGGTGCCCAAGCCATCAAACGGACTCGGCAGGAAGTCGAAGAAGGCCTGATACGCCACTTCGAAGCCCCACAGCTCGCCGCCGTTGCCGGAGTTGACCGGGCCGCGGACGACGACGTTCTCGGTCGCGCCATTATTGGTGATCGCACGCACCGATTTGCCGTAGCTGATGGTGTTGTTGAGTTCCTTGAGGAACCCATCGACAGTCAGTGAGCTGACGGCACTGAAGTAATACTCGTAGCTGGCGTCATACTGCCAGGCCGTCATCGGCTTCAGCGCGGGGTTGCCGGCTTCGGCGACGAACTGGAAGTCGTAGCCCGTCACG
>NZ_JBWZET010000313.1:0-3239 GCF_056722145.1 Rhizomicrobium sp.
CACCTCGCGATAATCGAGACCCGATTGGGCGAGGCCGTCGTTCGCGGGCGAGCCGACCATGTAGCTGAGCGTGAAGCGGCGATCGTTCAACACCCCGCCGAAACGTCCCAGCCGGACGAGCCGCGTCGCGTCGGGCGCGGCAATGCGGAAAATCCCGCAATCGCGCGACTGCCAGCCGGCGGAAAACGGCACAGCCGACGGCGGCGAGGTCACGATGGTGGTGGCCGATGCGGCGGTCACCGCAAGCGAGAGGACAAAAACATACGACAGCACTCGAACCATGCATTCCCCCATGGTGAGACGTCGGGCGATCGCGGAGGAATTTTTCCGCGACAGAATCGCAGCGTCGCGCGCAAACCCGGCAAAAAGACGGCGCTGCAAACAATCCGCTCAAATTTGAATCGAATGCGCGGTCGCGCCGAAAGGCGCCGGCAGCACTTCGACGGTTAAGGTCGGGGCATGATCGACGCGATTTCCGCCGCCGCATACGGCCTCAAGACCAGCGCCAACCAGTTTGAAAAGGCTGCACAAAAGGTCATCAAGGCAACCACGCCGGACAGCGCTGCTGGCGCCGGAGCAAACGACCTGCCGGCGGCGGTCGTCGATACCCAGACGAGTGCCCTCTCCTTCGAGGCCAACACCGCGGTGTTCAAGACGGCCGACAAAATGATGGGCACCTTGCTCGACACGCTGGCCTAAGCGGAAAAATTTTCCCTCGCCGATTCCCGAATCTCCGCGGATTGCGCGGATGGGCGCAATTTGAATAAATCCAAATTTAAATCCGTATACGAACCTTTACGGCCGTTCAATCTGCACTAGGCAAAATCGGCCGTATGAGTAGCGTAGGCAGCGCCACATCCGCTCTGAGTTCGACCGGTGCCACCCGCACCGCCGTTCAGATCGCCGTGCCGACAGTCGAGCAGACGCCGAAGAACAGCTCGGATCTGATGCTCGAAGCAGCGGTGCAGCGGGTGGCGACGATTCTCTACATGCGCTCGCGTTTCGAGGTTCCGCCCGATGTCGTCGACATGGGCGGCGGATTATTCAACGTCGTTGTCTGACGACAGCGCCGGAAAGGATATTTGCGATGATTTCGTCGGTCGGTGTTTCTTCCGCGGGCATGCAGGCGACAGCCGCGGTCTTCAATGTCGATGCCGTCGCCAAGGCGCCGGTCCAGGCCCATGACGATGTCGTGGCGCCGATCGACACGTCGGGCGGCGATTCCAGCAAGGCCGATCTGTCGCTGTTCAAGATGACCAAGCCCAATCTCGGCCAGAACCTCGACCTGCGGGTCTGAGACGCAGGAGAAACCAGCCATGAGCAATGATATCGGCTACGGTGCCGCCGCGATCCGCGCCGGCGATGCCAAGTACCACCAGCGCCTCGTCGACCTGATGAAGCAGGCCGCCAAGCCCGCCGAAGACGTCAAGCCCGCCGCCCAATCCACCGCCCCCGCGGCGGGCCACACACTCGACGTCAAGGCCTGAGCCCATCCGCAGGAGCACGGCCGATGGCAATCACCTTGAACAACGATGGCGCCGTGCTCGCAGCGATGCGGGCACTGTCCAACACGCGGATGCTGCAGGTCGCCAGCAATGTCGCTGCAGCCGAAACCGTGACCCGCAAGGCTGAAGCGGTCGCCCAAACCGCGAGCCGCTCCGCCGGCAGCAACAAGCTCGACATGAAAGTGTAGGGGGCGCGGCCCCCTACTTCATTTCAGCCCCAGCTTTTCCGCCAGGTAGACGAAGGTCAGGCCCCACAATTCGGCCGCTTGGCGATGGTCGGCCGCCGCAGCGTGACCGCCGTCGGTGTTTTCGTAGAACAAGACCTCGTGGCCCTGCTCCATCATGCGCGCCGCCATTTTGCGGGCGTGCACCGGGGTGACGCGGTCATCCGAGGTGGCGGTGACGAAGAATACCGGCGGATAGTGCTTGTCCTTCGACACATTCTGATAGGGCGAATATTTGAGGATGTATTCGGCCTGCTTGGGATCGGCTGGATCGCCATATTCGCCGATCCACGACGCGCCGGCGCCGATCCCGGTGTAGCGGATCATGTCGATCAGCGGCACCTGACACACCACGGCACCGAAAAGTTCGGGATGCTGGGTCATCACAGTGGAAACCAGCAAGCCGCCGTTGGAGCCGCCGACGATGCCGAGTTGTTTCGCCGTCGTGATCTTGCGGGCAATCAAATCGGCCGCCACCGCCGCGAAATCGTCGAACGCCTTCTGACGGTTCTGTTTCAGCGCCGCTTCGTGCCAGCCGGGGCCGAATTCGCCGCCACCACGGATGTTGGCGAGCACATAGATGCCGCCGCGTCCCACCCATAGCTTGCCGAAATTGGCCGAATAGAACGGCGTTTCCGAAATCTCGAAGCCGCCATAGCCGTTGAGAATGGTCGGCACGGGGCCGGTCAATCCCTTCGGCCGCATCACGAAGTAGGGAATCCTGGTGCCGTCGGTGGAGGTCGCTTCGTACTGCACCGTTTCCATGCCGGCCGCATCGAAGCGCGATGGCAGCGCCTTGATCTCCTTGGGCGCATCCTTGCCGTCGTCGAAATACAGCGTCGGCGCCTTGAGGAAGCTCTGGAACGAGAGATAGACCTCCGGCCCGAAATCATTGGTGGAAATGATGTTGGCCGAGCCGCCGTCGGGCAGCGGCAGCTTCTTGTCGGCCCACTGGCCGCCGGCATAACGGAAGGCGCGGACCTCGCCGATGACATTGTTGAGAATGGAAACGTAGACCGCATCGCGCCCCGTCGCCACGCCTTCGATGGAAGCGCGCGGGCCGGGCGTGTAGAGCACCTGGTACGGCGAGCAGGAAATCGGCGCGGCCGTGGCCCGGCACGTAGGCGAATCCGCCTCTTCCATCGAAATCAACGAGATCAGCGAGCCTTTCTTATAGACGCCTTCAGGAAATTTCCAGTCTTCACGGAGTGTGAATAGGAAACGACCCTTGTGCAGCCCTTGCAATTGCGCCGATAGGGGAACCTGCAGCTTCTCGAGCCCCGCCTTGCCGAGCACGAAATATTCGGATTCGAAGAAGCTCGGCGAGCGCACGATCACCGCAACGTTGGTGTCGCCGTCGCGCAGGACCATGCCGCCCGAAGCGACATCCTCGGTCTTGCCTTCATAGACCGTCGCGGCATCAGCAATCTTCTCGCCGCGGTGCCAGATCTTGACGATGCGCGGATAGCCCGAGGAGGTCATCGAGCCGGCGCCGAGATCGGTGCCGAAC
>NZ_JBWZET010000314.1:0-3595 GCF_056722145.1 Rhizomicrobium sp.
ACCACGTATCGTGCGGATCGAGCACCTCCCAATCGAACCCGTCGCGGGTGATGCGATAGGGATTGTAGCCGTCGGCGGTGGAGGCATCGAGGAACTTGAAGATCATGCTCTCGGCGAAACCGGGGAAGGAATGGGCCAGCGCCTCCCAGTTCTGGAAGATGTCGCGCCAGTTGCCTTGATAATTCAGGATGCGTTCGCCGTGCGGGCCTTTGACGTCGATGGTGAAGATGTTCCACGGACGGCTGGGATCGCCATGGCGGCGGCTGAAGGTCAGCGGCAGGTATTCGTAAGCCAAGCGTTCGAGATTGGAGTCGTTGAGCCGCCGCACCAGCCCGAGCAGAACGTCGCGATGTACCGTTTCCGGCAACTCGGCCAACAGCGGCGAATATTTGACGGCAATCGCGCGATTGGCGGCCGAAAGAAAGGCGACGAAATCGTCGCGCGGAATCTCGTAACCGTTATCGGGAATGCCGCCGCGCATCACGTTGAACAGCGTGTTGGAATAATGCCGCCACGCGTTGCGCTCGTCGCGGGTCTTCTGAAGCCCGTCGGAGCCGCCGACGATGCGGACCAGCGCCTCGGTTCCGGCGGCGATATCGGCATCGATGGCGGCGCGCCGGTCGGCGCCCGAATTCAGGAAGGCGACCGTCGCGGCGACGCCGGCGGCATCGAGCGAAACGTCGGAGACCATCGTCCAGTCCCGTTTCTGGCGGGCGGCAAGCGTCAATCCGGCTTCCACGAAATAAGCACCGCGGCGGCCGCGCACCAGGGTTTCGTTCTCCACCGGCTGGCAATGGCGGAAGCGATCGAGCTGCGCCGCGCACAACAGATGCCGCTTTACTTCCAAGCCTTCGCACCACACCGTCGTGGCGCGCAAAGACTCGCGCGGGCGCGGCTGATCGGCCGGGATCGAACTCAAGCGGAACAGCCCCAGGCCGGTTGGCGCGTGCAGCTCGCTTTCCTTGTAGCCGTCGGCGAGCGTCGAATACTCAAGCTGGAAGCGCTGCGTCAGACCGGATGGGATGAGGTTCTGGATGCCATCCACCAGTTCCACGTCCACCGGATCGGCCGTCAGATTGGCAAGCGAGGCGCGACGCACGAAACCGAAACGATCCGACATCATCCACGCCGAGGTGAATTTGAGCCCGAGATCGTGATTGGTTTCCTCGAAGATCAGCTTGTTGCCGTAAACGCTCTTGTAGAGGCTGCGCACGACGCGATACTGGCCGTCGAAGCGCGGCGACAACGGTTCCCAGAATCCGACACCGGCCACCTTGATGATGGTCTTGGCACCGGTTCGATCGACGCTGTCGTGGATCTTGTCGTCGGTATAATAGGGAAACAGCGACTGATCGACATCCCTCCGCCCGGCCGTCAACGCGCCGGTGCTGGAAACGAACATCCACTGATCCGACCCCGACACCAGGCTCATCAGGAACGGGGCCATGGCATCGCAATTGGTGATCTTGAAGAACCGCTCCCCGCCGATGTCGACGAGATCGCCATGCGCGTCGAACGGTACGCGAATGACGGCTGCTTCGGGGACTAAAGGCGCGGTCATATGATGTCCTTACTCTCGGAACTACGCTACTGGTTACTGCTGACGGACGGCAAAGCGGCGGCGGCAGCCGGATACAGATCCTGCACGGCCGCCTTTGCCTTCCGCGCTTCGTTGAACACCCCCCAATGCCCTTCGGTACCATTGCCCTTCCAGGGCTCGTCGAACGCTTCGAACACGAACACGGTGACGCCGGCCGACTTGGCCCATTCGTTCAGTTCGCGGTAATAGCGCTGCTGCTTGGCTTCGCTGCCGGCCCCCGGCGCGTTCTTCGGATTATCGCTGAAGGTCGGCCACCCCGCCTCGCCGATCACGATGGTCTTGCCGGGATGCGCCGCGCGCACGGCTTCGTAGACACGGACGGTCGTCGCCATCGCGGTATCGATGTCCTCGCCGCCCCACGCCGGATAGGTGTGCAGCGTGATGAAATCGACCGCGCCCACCAGCTTCGCCGCCGGATCTTTCCAATAGAGATAATCGTCGGCGACCGTCACCGGACAGCGCACGCCCGCCTTCACCGTGGCGACATAGGCCAGCATCCGCTCCTCGGTGAGGCGATGATCGGACCACGACACCAGCGCTTCGTTGCCGACATTCACCGCCGTCACCACGTCGGGATACTCGTTGGCGAGCGCAATCGCGCGCACGATCTGCAGCGAGTTGGCGTTCAGCATGTCGGGCTTGCCGTCGAGCCAGACGCCGAGCATCACCTTGAGCGGGATATGCTCGCGCCGGATCGTCGCCAGCACGTCCTCGGAATGGCGGTCGGCGCTGTAGACGCGAATGTAGCTCCAGTTCTTGGCGAGAATCTGCATGTCTTCCCGCACCTGATCGACGGTCGGGAATGGACCGCTGTCGGGATGCTGGCCGGTGCGATAGCCGGAATAGGCGATGGCGGCGCCATGCCAACCAGGCATCGTGAGATCATCGCCGGCGCGGGCCGAACCGCACGCGGCGACGATCAGGAAAAGGCCAAGCAGCAGCCGCTTCATGCCACCTCTCCGCGCCGCGCCTTGAGGTCGGCTTCGATCTTGACCATCTGCGCTTCGGTCAGCGGATAGAACTGCATCAGCGCTGCCGCGACGACGAGCAGGACGCACGGCACCCATGAGGTCGCCAGGATGATGCCGTTCAAAGCCTGAGGTGTCTGCGCGACATTGGCCACGTAACCGACAAACGCCAGCAGCAAGCCGAACAGCCATGCCCCGATCGCCCAACCGACTTTGGTGGAAAAGATCGCCGACGCGAACACCAATCCGGTATTGCGCCGCCCCGTCCGCCATTCGGCCTCGTCCGCCACGTCGGCGAACATCGCGAACACCAGCGGGGAATTGAACCCGATGATGAAGCTGGAAACGATCTGCAGGCCGAAGATCAGATGAATATCGTTCGGCTTGGCCAGCCAGAAACCGCCGATCACCAGGCCGCCGAGACCGATCGCCAGCATGAACAGCGTTTTCTTGCCGAAAATCTTGGCCAGGAACGAGGCCATCATCACGGCCGCCACGAAGGCGATCCCGTTCGACACCAGGAATGCCGGCAACAGGCTTTCGTCCTTGACGAAATATTTGAAGTAGTAGGCGCTGTCCGATCCTTTGATCGCGAACGCGGCGAGCACCAGCAGCATCACCGCAATCAGCACCGCCCAGGCGCGCGAGGTGACCAGCGCGAGAAGATCGCGGCCGAGACTGGATTTCTGCGCCGGCGGCGGCGTCACCCGCTCGCGTGTCACGCCGAAACAGACGAACAGCATGAGCACGGCGAGAACGCCGTACAGCACCATGGTGAGCTGCCAGCCAAGCTCGGCGTTGCCGTGCCCGAGGACGCGCACAAAGGTCGGCGTCATGTACTGCACGAAGATGCCGGCGGTGAACGCGCCGATGAAGCGGATCGACGAAACGGAGGTGCGCTCGGCCGAATTCGACGTCATCACGCCCATCAGGGCCGTGTACGGAATATTGACCGCGGTATAGAGGAACATCAGCAGCGAATAGGTGACGTAGGCGTAGATCACCTTGTGACCGCCATCGAGCCCCG
>NZ_JBWZET010000315.1:0-30313 GCF_056722145.1 Rhizomicrobium sp.
AGCCGTGGTCGCCGGTGCCTTCCACCACCGCCACCGCACCGGAATTGCGCACGGCAAAGCGCTCGCCCGCGACGCCCTGGAAATAGGCCTCGCCGGCGATGGCACCATAGAGAACGGTGTTGCCGACGATGATGTTCATGGTCGGATCGCGGCCACTGTCTTTCGGCTGACGCACGACAATGCGCCCGCCCGACAGACCCTTGCCGACATAGTCGTTGCCGTCGCCGGTGAGTTCCAGCGTCACGCCGCGCGACAGGAAGGCGCCGAACGACAGGCCGCAGGTGCCGGTGTAGGCGATCTGAATGGTTTCGTCCGGCAGGCCGTCGTGGCCGTAGCGGCGCGCGATTTCGCCCGACAGCATGGCGCCGACGGTGCGATCGACGTTGCGGATGGTGCGCTTGAGGCGGACCGGCTTTTTCTTCTCGATCGCCTCTTTCGCCGCCACGATCAATTCGTGATCGAGCGCGGTTTCCAGCTTGTGGTTCTGGGTTTCGCAGTTGAACACCGCGACGCCCGCCTTGGCCTTGGGCTGGTAGAGGATCTTGCCGAGATCGATGCCTTGCGTCTTCCAATGGCGCACGGCGTCCGTCATGTCGATGCGGTCGGAACGGCCGATCATCTGCTCGACGGTCTTGAAGCCGAGCTGCGCCATGATCTCGCGCAATTCCTCGGCGACGAAGAAGAAGTAGTTGATGATGTGCTCCGGCGTGCCGGCGAAACGGGCGCGCAACACCGGATTCTGCGTCGCGATGCCGACCGGACAGGTGTTGAGATGGCACTTGCGCATCATCAGACAGCCGGCGGCAATCAGCGGTGCGGTGGCGAAACCGAATTCGTCCGCACCGAGAAGAGCGGCGATGGCGACGTCGCGGCCGGTGCGAAGACCGCCGTCGACCTGCACCGCAATGCGGCCGCGCAGCTCGTTCAGCACCAGCGTCTGCTGGGTTTCGGCGAGACCGATTTCCCACGGGCTGCCGGCGTGCGTGGTCGAGGTCAAAGGCGACGCGCCGGTGCCGCCGTCGTAACCGGAGATGGTGACGTGATCGGCGCGGCACTTGGCAACACCTGCGGCAACCGTGCCGACGCCCACTTCCGACACCAGCTTGACCGAGATGCGGGCCGCGCTGTTGACCGACTTCAGGTCGCGGATCAGCTGGGCGAGGTCTTCGATCGAATAGATGTCGTGATGCGGCGGCGGCGAAATCAGGCCGACGCCCGGGGTCGAATGGCGCACCTTGGCGATGGCGGTGTCGACCTTCTTGCCGGGCAACTGTCCGCCCTCGCCCGGCTTGGCGCCTTGCGCCATCTTGATCTGGATGTCGTCGGCGTTGACGAGATATTCGGTGGTGACGCCGAAACGCCCCGACGCGACCTGCTTGATGCGCGAGCGCACGCTGTCGCCGTTCGCCAGCGGCTTGAAACGCTCGGGCTCTTCGCCGCCTTCACCGGTATTGGAGCGCGCCCCGATGCGGTTCATGGCGATGGCCATGGTGGTGTGCGCTTCGCGGCTGATGGACCCGAAACTCATCGCGCCGGTGGCAAACCGCTTGACGATCTCGGACGCGGGTTCGACATCGGCAATCGGCAGCGGATGCTCGCCGGGCTTCAATTTCATCAGCCCGCGCAATGCCAGCAGGCGTTCGGACTGCTCATTGATGGCGGCAGCGAACGCCTTGTAATCCGGCCACGACTTGCCGCGCACGGCGTGCTGAAGCTTGGAAATCGTCTGCGGCGTCCAGGCGTGGTCTTCGCCCCGAAGGCGGAAAGCATACTTGCCGCCGACATCGAGCTGCTCGCGGTAGATCGGATTGTCGCCATAAGCGCCGGAATGGCGCTCGACGCATTCCTCGGCGATGTCGCTGAGGCCGACGCCTTCCACCCGGCTCGCGGTGCCGGTGAAGAATTTCTCGACGAAGGCCGAGTTGAGGCCGATAGCGTCGAAAATCTGGGCGCCGCAATAGGATTGGTATGTGGAGATGCCCATCTTGGACATCACCTTCAAAATGCCCTTGCCCACCGCCTTGGTGTAGTGCTTGCGCACCTCGTCGGCGGAGAGTTTCAATCCGGCATCGACGCGGATCTGCTCCAGCGTTTCGAACGCCATGTAGGGATTGATCGCCTCGGCGCCGTAGCCCGCCAGAACGCAGAAGTGATGCACTTCGCGCGCTTCGCCGGTTTCGACCACGAGGCCGGTCTGCATGCGCAGGCCCTGGCGGATGAGATGGTGATGCACCGCCGCGGTGGCGAGCGCCATCGGGATCGGGATGTTCTCGGCCGAAACGGCACGATCCGACAGGATCAGGATGTTGTAATCGGCGAGCACCGCATCGGTCGCTTCCATGCAGATGCGCATCAGGGCGGTTTCAAGTCCGCGGGCGCCGTCGCTGGCCGGCCAGCTGCAGTCGATGGTGGTGGTGCGGAAGGCGGCGTCGGCCAGTTCCTCGATGGCGCGGATTTTTTCGAGATCGCCGTTGGACAGCACCGGCTGATGCACTTCGAGGCGCTTGTGCGAACCGGCGGCCTGCCCGAGCAGGTTCGGGCGCGGACCGATCATCGAGACAAGGCTCATCACGAGCTGCTCGCGGATCGGATCGATCGGCGGATTGGTGACCTGGGCGAAGTTCTGCTTGAAGTAATCGTAGAGCAGGCGCGGCTTCTTCGACAGCACGGCGAGCGGGGTATCGCAGCCCATCGATCCGACCGGGTCCTCACCCGCCACCGCCATCGGCTCAAGGAAGAACTTGAGGTCTTCCTGCGAATAGCCGAACGCCTGCTGGCGATCCAGAAGCTCGGACGGCGTGAACGTCCGCACGCTCGAATCCGGCACGTCGGGCAGTTCTTCGAGATGATACTGCGCCGCCTTCAACCATTCCTCATACGGCTTCTGCGACGCGAGCGCGTGCTTGATTTCGCTGTCCTTGATGATGCGGCCCTGTTCGAGGTCGATCAGCAGCATCTTGCCCGGCTGCAGGCGCCATTTGCGCTTGATCTTGTCTTCCGGCACCGGCAGCACGCCGGACTCCGACGCCATGATGACGAGATCGTCGTCGGTCACGATGTAGCGCGCCGGACGCAGGCCGTTGCGGTCGAGGGTGGCGCCGATCTGGCGGCCGTCGGTGAAGGCGATCGCGGCCGGACCGTCCCACGGCTCCAGCAGCGCGGCATGGTATTCGTAAAAGGCGCGGCGTTCCTGATCCATCAGCTTGTTGCCGGCCCAAGCTTCCGGGATCAGCATCATGACGGCCTGCGCCAAGGGATAGCCGGCGGCGAGCAGAAGCTCGAGCGCGTTGTCGAGGCTGGCGGTATCGGACTGGCCGTGCGGGATCAGCGGCCACATCTTGTCGAGATCGGCGCCGAGGAGATCGCTCTCCATGGTGCGGCGGCGGGCGTTCATCCAGTTGACGTTGCCGCGCAGGGTATTGATTTCGCCGTTGTGAGCGATGAAGCGGAACGGATGCGCCAGCTTCCACGATGGGAAGGTGTTGGTCGAGAAGCGCTGATGCACCATCGCCAACGCCGACGTGGTCAGCGGATTCTGCAGGTCAAGATAGAATTTCTCGACATCGGGGGCGAGCAACAGCCCCTTGTAGACGATGGTGCGGGTCGAGAAGCTCGGCATGTAGTAGTGCGTGATCGACGGGTTCTTGTACTTCTTGGCGAGCTGTTCGAGCGGGTTCTGGGTCTGCTTGCGCACGGCCAACAGCTTGCGCATGAAGGCGGCTTCGTCGCGGATATTGGGACCCCAGCCGATCACCGCCTGCTTGATGACGGGCATCGAGTCGAGCACCGTCTGGCCGAGCATGGACGGATCGGTCGGCACGTCACGCCAGCCGAGCATCACCTGGCCTTCCTTCTTCAGGAAGGTCTCGAACCCGCCGACAATGGTCTCGCGCGCCGACTGATCCTGCGGCAGGAAACAGGTGGCGACGGCATAATGGCCGATCGCCGGCAGCGTCACGCCGGCATTCGCCGCCCAATCGCGGAACAAGGCATCGGGAATCTGCAGCATGATGCCGGCACCGTCGCCCATGAGCGGATCGGCCCCAACCGCGCCGCGGTGGTCGAGCGCCAGCAGGATCTGCAAACCCTGCTTAACGATGTCGTGCGACTTCGCGCCCTTGATGTTGGCGATGAAGCCCACGCCGCAAGCGTCGTGCTCGAGGCGAGGATCATAGAGACCTTGTTGCGGCGGCAGCGCCATTTGCCCTGTCCAGTAAAGTTAAGCCGGAATCGGGGACATCCCCGCTTCTTCGGTGTCACGCTTCCCCGGGGAGCGGCGCGACTCCGCCCTCCCTGAAAACGCCCATTGCTTCTGCACACTCGGAGGCCCGGAAGCAATTGGGAAATGGCGCAAGGGTGACGCAGTTTGGAATTAAATTGTCGCGGGACCTGATAGGCGGCAATAGCGTGGCCCGATGGAACCCGAAAAAGACATCAACGACGGCAGGGTTAATTGGCCCCGCCGCACCCGAGCGCTTACGGCAACCAAGCTGCGGAACCGGAACCGCCCGTCCCGGGTTATCGACGGGTCCAAACAAAGGAAGGACCTTATGGATCGAGATCGGATCAAAGGCGCCGCCAATCAGGCCAAGGGCCATATGAAAGACACGGCCGGCAAGCTGACCGGCGACGCCAAGCTGCAGGCCGAAGGCAAGGCCGACAAGATGAAGGGCAAAATCCAGAACGCGGTCGGCGGCGCCAAAGACGCCATCCGCCAGAACAAGGACGACTAACCGTCACCTGCTGACGAAAATGAGCGGCCGCCCAATCGGACGGCCGCATTTTTTCGGCATGCGATGCCCGCAGTCGCGGGCCATGACAGTGAGGATGCCTTCAGGCGGCGCGGCGTTTCAGGGTGGGGCCGTTCAGGGTGCGCATCACCGGCGCCGGCAGGCCGTTCTCTTTGAATTCCGCCTTCAATTCTTCCTTGCGGGCCATCAACTGGTCGCCCAGCGACTCAAGATCGATACCGGCGGCTCTGGCGCCGGCAAAAATGCCGTCGCGCTTTTCCTCTTCCTTGACGTGGTGCTTGATGTCCTCGGACAGCACCTTGACCTTGGCGTCGTAATACGCGTCGCCCGGGGAGCCGTTCTCGAGTTCGGCGATGAGGACCTTGGCGCCGTCATGCTCGACGCCGGCCTCGTCCATCATGTCGGACTCCACCCCCGCGTCGCGGCACGCCGGGTAGAAGATTTCTTCCTCGATGATGGTGTGGATGGTCAGTTCGAGGCAGATCTGGCGCGCGATTTCGCCCTTCCGGCCGCGCGCCTTCTCATATTGATCGAACAGGTCCTCGACCTTGCGGTGATCGGCCTTCAACAGGGCAATGGCGTCTTTGCTGGCAGGCATACGCGTGTTCCCGTCTTGCGTTTCGAGGACAGGAACGCCAGCCCGAGGAACTTGTTCCGCTAAGAACCGCCGGCGGCCATTTCAGACCGCCAGCGCATGTTGCATCACCACGTATAGCCGATGCCGGCAAAGCCGGTGAAGGCCTCGCTGGTCTTGCTGAAGGTGGTGTCGACGTGGGTCGTCAGGCGCAGGCCATTGTTGAACAGCACGTCGGCCCCAACCGACGCCAGAGCCCCCTGGCGCGACGCCTTGGCGCCAAAGACGGTGAAATTCGACGACGCCAGGTTCGAGAACACCGCCCCCGCCTGCGAACCGTCGCTGAGGTCGTAGGCATAGGCCAGCCGGTCGTTGAGGTGGACCGTGAAGTCCGGCGTCAGAACCCAGCGCGGCGTCACTTCGATGTCGATGTAGTGGCGCAGGCCGATTTCGGCGCGGCCCGAATTGACGGTGCGCGAATCGTATTTCAGCGCGAAGGTGTCATGGCCCGTCGCCGCGCCTTCGCTGTAGCCCGGCAGCATGGTGACATTGTCCTGCACCCCGATATAGGGCGAGAACCACGCCAGCTGCATCCCGGCCTCGTAACGCCCGCCGAAGGTGTAGGCGGTGGCCTTGCCGGTCAGCGTGTCGGTGTCGGCAACGTCGATGACGCGTGTCGTCTTGATCTCGGTGCCGGAAACCGCCGCTGCGAAGCTGCTGTAGAAGTGGCGGCTGGTCTGCAGGTAGCCATAGACGCCGGCCTCGATCGAGGTCGCATGGCCCTTGCCGAGATCCTCGGCGACGCGGAAATCGGAGGTGCCGAGCGAAAGCGCACCACCGAGCACGAAGTTCGACCACGGCGACCACTGCACGCCGGCAACGCCGCCGGCGACACTGGAATGGAACTTGTGCGCGCCGGTGCCCTCATCGCCTTGGACAATGTCAGTGCCGCCATAGGCGCTGACCCAGGTCTCGAGCGGACGGGACTCGCCCTTGCCGACCGGACGCAGCATCGCGGTCCGCTCCGACAGGACATTGAGGAACGGATTGAACAGCGCCTTGGCCGCCAGCGGCATGTCGGCACCAAGCTCGCCGGCGAGTTCGCTGGCGTCGCTGTTGAGCGCACTGGCGGTGTCGTTGCCGAGGCCTTCGAAGCCGGCCGGAAGCGTCACGTTCGCCGCAATCGCCTTGTCGATGCCCGCGACCACGCGCTTCTGGTTGAGGCTCGCCGTGGAAGCCAGCGCCGGCGTCAACTGGCTGAGGTTGATGGTGACGTAAAGCGCGTTCGCCTCTTTATCCAACGTTGTCTTGAACACGGCGTTGTTGCTACCGCTGAACGTCGCTGCCGCATTCAGTCCGGTGTAATCGATGCCGCCGGTCGCGGTCAGGATGGTGAGCTTGTTGCCGAGGTCGTAGGTGCCGTCGGAACTGGTGATGCCGAGCGTGCCGTTGAGGGTGGCGTGACCGGTCGCTGCCAACTGCGCCGCACCGGCGCTGGTGACATCCACCGCGTAGGTGCCGCCGGTGTTGAGCTGGACGTCGCCGGCGACGTGCAGAATGCCGCTACCGCCGACGCCCGCCTTGACCGTGCCGCCGCTCTCGACGGTCAAGCCGCCGATGGTGCCGGTGCCCGACACGGTCGCGCCCGACTTCACCGTCACCGCCGAGCTCGCGATCGAGCCCGTGACCGACAGCGTACCGCCCTGCACCGTGGTGGCGCCGGTGTAGGTCGAGGCGCCCGAAAGCGTCTCGCTGCCGCCCGCGACGATGAGACCGCCGCTGCCGGTGATCACGCCGGCAAACGTATCGTTCGCCGCCGTCAGCGTCAGGGACTGGGTGCCGAGATTGACCGACCCGGTGCCCGACAACGACTGGATGCTCGCGCCGGACGCGGTGCCGGAAATGCCGAAGGCGCCGTTGGCGACCACCTTGGAGGAGGTCGCGATCGCGGCCGTCCCCGTGAGGTCGAGCTCGGCGCCCGTGTCAATGCGGGTCTGGCCGGTGTAGGTGGAGACGCCCGTCAGGGCGATGGCGCCACTGTGGACGGCGAGACTGCCGGCGCCTGAAACCGTGGCGTTGATGACGACCGTTCCGTAGCGCGCAAACGCCAGCGTGCCGTTGTCGACAACATTGCCGAGGATCGATCCCGACAAGCCGCTGCCAATCACCGTTGAATCGTAATTGCCGATTTGCAGCGTGCCGGCCGTGATCGTCGTGCCGCCGCTGTAGGTGTTATTGGCGGTCAGAATGGTGGTGCCGACGCCGCCCTGGATCACTGCGCCCGTACCGCTGATCGTGCCGCCGAAGACGGTCGAATCAAAACGGTAGAAGCGTAGCGTGCCGTTATCGAGGACATCGCCATTGATCGAGCCGGTATTGCTGCCGCTGCCGAGTTGCAGCATCGCTCCCGCCCCGACGGTGGTGCCGCCGGTATAGGTGTTGGCCCCCGCCAGGATCTCGGTGCCCGCCCCGTTCACCGTCAATCCGGCAGTGCCCGAAATGACGCCCGAGAAGGCGGTCGAGGTATTGGCAACCGTGTTCAGCACCAAGCCGTGGGCGCCGATCAACACCTGGCCCGAGCCCGCCAGCGACGCGAAGGTCACCGACGAATCGGCGGCACCGGTCATATTCATGGTGCCGCTGATGTTGAGCTTGGAAGTCGCATCCAGATGGCCGGTCAGGATCAGCGTTCCGGCCGAGACCGTGGTCGTGCCGGTGAAGATCGAGGTGCCCGACAGCGTTTCGGTGCCGCCGCTGATCAACAAATTGCCGGCACCGGACATTACGCCGCTGTACGTGTCGGCCGCCGCAGCCAGCACCAGGGTGTTGGCCCCGAGATCGACCGCACCGGACCCGCTCAGCGAGTTGATGGTGGCGTTGCCGGTCGAAGTCACCGTCGAGGCCAGATTGAGACCACCGCCGTTGAGCACAACCGTCGATTTGAGGCTGGAACCCGCGACCAGCACGAGCTTGCCGCCGGTGACCGTGGTAAGCCCGGTGTAGGTATTGGCGCCCGAGAGGGATTGGCTGCCGCCGGTAATGGTGAGCGAGCCGCCGGTGCCGGTGATCGTGCCGGAGAAGTCGCCGCCGCCGTTGGTGATCGTCAGCGGATTGCTGCCGAGGCGGACGGTGCCGATGCCGGTCAGCGACGAGATCGTCGCGTTGCTGGCTTCGGTGAGATCGAAGACCGAATCCACCTCGACCCCGCTCGACGACGCGATGCTGCCTGCTCCGGTCAGCTTGAGGGTGCCGCTGCTGATGACGGTGGCGCCGGTGTATTGCTGGATCGACGAAATGGTGGCAACGCCGGCGCCGTACTTGACAACTTTACCGGTGCTCGAAATCACGCCCGACATCGCCAGCGAATCGGTGTTGTAAAGATCGAACTCGCCGCCGTTGACGACATTATAGGCCACTGTCGTGGCGCCGGCTTGAAACGTGCCGCCCTGGATGTCGACTTCGGCAAAGCTCGACGTGCCGCCGAGCCATTCGAGGCCGCTCGCCAGGATCAGCTTGCGCGAGCCGGTGCTGGTGATGATGCCACTGAACGACCCCGATGCGGCCGTCAGCACCAGGTCATTGGCGCCGAGCACAATCGTGCCGCTGCCCGAGACCGACTTGAACACCGCCGAGCTCGCCGCCGAGGCGTCGAGAGTGCCGTACACCAGGACGTTGGCCGACTGGGCGATGCTGCCGGCGCCCGACAGGGTCAGCGTACCACTCGAGACGGTGGTCGACCCGGTATAGGTGTTGATCCCCGTCAGCGTCTCAGTGCCGGCCGTCAGCGCAAAATAGCCGGTGCCGCTCATCACGCCCGAGAACGTCGCGCCGGTCGCCGCATCGGAGACCGTCAGCGACAGCGCCCCGAGGTTGATCGTGCCCGAGCCGCCGAGCGACGTGATGGTGGCGCCGTTATTGCCGCCCGAGACATCGAAGTTGCCGTTGACGATCACCGCCGACGAATTCGCCAGCGTCGCGTCCAGGCTGAGGGCGACCGAAGTGCCGCTCGCGATGGTGGTCGCACCCGTATAGGTGATCGCACCGCCGCTGATGGTCAGCACGCCGGTTCCGGGCGTGCTGTTGGAAAACGTGATGCCGCCGGCGCCCTGCAGCTTGCCGGTCATCGTCGCCGTGGCGCCCTTGAGGTCGATGGTGTTGCCCGTGACGTCATTGAGGCTGATGTCGGTCCCGTAGCTTTTCGAACCGTCGATGACGATCGTGCCGACGTTCAGCGTCTGTTTGGAATCCGCCGAGATATTGACCGACTGGCCCGCATTCACATCGGCCCAAGCCACTCCGCTCAAAACGGCGGCAGCCGCCAGCGCCAGTACGGCGTGCGAGACAGAGCCCCGCAACACGCTAAGGCGCTCTTGCGAAACCGCACGCGCATTGCATCCCAGACCCACGAAGCCCTCCATGGAAAGTCATTGAGCGAAGCCGCAAATTCCGGCGAACACGGCCCGGCATTCATAGTGCCTATAGGGATGGTTCGCTGGCAGATATGTATAGATGTGTAACTCGGTCGTTTTGTCGCGACCAGCCGGGACATATTCGATAATGTGTCGCAAGTGAAGAGTTAAGCCTCTGTCATCACGAAGAAATTGTGTACGGACCGGGTGCGACAGGTAGGTCGCAGCTGGCGCATTAAGCGTGTGTCACGCAGGCCCTCATGCGCGCATCCGCCGCCTGCGCTCCCCACGGAGGGGATGGCGGTCGCGACCGCCAGAATCGCGCCCGCTAAAATCCGCGTAACTCGGTACTGGAGCGCGGCGGCATTCCGGGAGCGGGAACCCGCTTGAGAACGACATAGGCAATCCCCCGCGCCTGGCAATAGGCACGCTTGTCGTCGCGGTCCCCCTCCTCGTTGACAACATAGGTGCGCGGCTTGAGACGGGTGAATTCCGGATCGGCATCGAACTGGCCCGTCCCGGTCGCGATCAGCGCCTGCTTGACCGTCCGCATGGCCGCGACGGCATAGCGCCGCTGGTCCTCCGACACCAGGGGGTGACGCGCACCCTTCAGGCTCCGGACGCTGCCATCCCTGGCAAGCACGACCGTGAGTTCGCCATAGGCCGCCGCCTCTGCAAAGAAGCGCACATGGCCGGAATGGAGCCAGTCGTAGCAGCCGGTGACCACGACCTCGGCACACCCTGCCGGCGCCGCCGGTGGAAACCCCGCAATCTCGTCGCGGGTGACAATGCGGTACGCGACGCCATGCGTGCGGCACCAGATGTGGCGGGTTTCGCGGGCATCGCGGTCGCGCTCGGCCCAAACATCGGCAGTGATCCAGTCCGGCAGACCGTCGTCGCTGTCGGGCGTCCACTCCCGCACGCAATCGACAAATCGGGTCGCTTCGAGCAGATAACGCCGTTCGGCAAAGGAAAAGCGGGGCGGCCGGGCGGTCAGCGTCGCGAACGTCGTGTCGGGCCACACCAGGGCGGTCACACAACCGAGCTTGGCGGCTTCTTCCAGGAACCGGAAATCGCGGGACTTCAGATCGTCAAACCCGCCCGCAATCACAACCGAGGTCATCGCAAGTCTACCGTGAGAATCCGCGCACACCAATGGCGCCATTCCCACGCCTCCCCAAGGCGGGGAGCGATAGGTCGCGCGGCGCTCCCCGTCAAGCACATGCGGCGATAGCGGCGCCCTAATCGCGATTGCGACCGTGCTAATGTCCCGCCATGGGATGGCTCGGTTTCTGGCATTACCTGGTGCTTGCGGCCGTACTGGCGCTGGTCATCGCACATCACAAGCTGCCCACGGCCATGGGCCGGCTCGGCGCGGCCCTTCGACGCTTGCGGCCGCGGCGCCGCCAGCCACCGCCCGACAACGTCATCGAGGGCACCTTCGAGCGGCGCGACGACTGAAGCGGCGGTCCTAGAACGCACCACGCAACCCGAACATATACGTGGTTCCCGGCGCATAAGCGGCATACGTCGCGTTGGTATATTGGAAGTAGGATTGGAGCTTGCTTTTGGTCAGGTTTTGGATGTCCAGCATCAGGGTCGGATTGGACGGCAGCCGCCCGAACAGCTCCGACAGTTTCAAACTCGCCGACAGGTCGACCTGCCCGTAATCATGATTGTAGATGCGCGCGCCGTCCGGACAGCTGCGCGAGCCGAGGTTCGGCAGGCAGATGCCGTTCTGATTGCTCTCGGTGAACGCCGATGCCGCGTTGAACACATAGGACACATGCAGGCTGACCGTGTCGCGCTCGAAATAGCCCGTCAGATTGTAGGTGTAGGGCGACACGCCGGTCGCCAGCGTCGGGCCATTGTTGTCCTGGCGCACGGCAGTGACATTGGCGGTGAATCCAAAACCGGCAAGACCGTGCTGTGCCAGGACGACATCAAGCGGCTGCACCAGGGTGAACTCGATGCCGCTGATCGTCACTGCGTGGTTTGAGTTGGTGACGGCGCTCACCTGCACCGCTGCCGCGTTGGGTCCGCCGCGCGCATCGATCGCTGTCTGCTGCGTCGGCGTCAGCGTGCCGTAAGTGATGCCCTGCGGAGCCAAGCTGGCGAACGGCTGTGTCATGGTGGAAATGACGGTGAAGCCGCTGACGGATTTGGCGAACGCGGCAAGTCCCAACATTCCTTCGCCGCCGGTAAAATATTCGGCGCCAAAATCGACATTCTCGGAAAAATAGGCCCTGAGCGCCGGATTGCCGAGGGTCACGGCAGCGGCGGAGGGATCGGAGAAATTCACGCCCGGCAGCATCGAGCCCGGATTAGGCCGCGTCATCGTGCGCGAGACGGCAGCTCGCAGATTGAGATCGTCGCTGAGTTCGTAGCGCAGGTTGATGGCCGGCAGAAACGCCTCATAGCGGCGCTTGGCGGTCTTGAACGGCAGCGCGTTGGGATAGCGCCCGCCGTCGAGCAACGTTGCGTTGCGCGGATCGCTGATCGACACCGGGCCCGACACGGTCTGCAAGGTCTCGATCCACCTGAGGCCGGCATTGTAGTACAGCGCCCTGCCCCAGGCGGTGGCTTCGCCGTTCGCCTCGGCATAAAAGCCGAAATTCTTCTCGTCGATGGCGCCGGTGCCGACCGCAAGATTGCTGTTCGAGACCACCGGCGCATTGGGATAGGCAAAATCGCGATAATGCGAATCCCGGAAAAACGCATCGTAATTGACCAATACAAATCCGGCCGGTCCGGGGTGCAGGTAGGAGGCCAATCGCGATTGCGGCACCAGCGAGCCGCGCCAGACCAGCGGCGGCGCCCCTGCGGAAGAGCCGGTGCCAAGGCCGGGCCAGGTCGGATAGCCACCGGCCACCGCGCCAAGATCGGCACTGCTGCCGGGCACATTGAGACCCTGGCAAGGCGGCTGGCTGTTGGGCGTCGGCAGGAACACGTTGGGGCCGTTGCCGCACACCGCGTTCTGCCACGCCTGGCTGTTGTCGTAGCCGGTGATGTTGCGGTAGGCCTCGTCATAGGCAAAGCCGGCCTTGATATTGAACTCGTCGTCGCCGAAGCGGGTGTCGAGATGCAGGCCGTTGGTGGTGGTGTAGCGCTTCTCGGCGCTGACGTTCACACGCCCGCCGAGCCAGGTGAAGTTGGCGGGATCGTTGAGGTCGACATTGGTGCCGATCGAGGGGACCGGTCCGCCACCGGTGGAGTACGTCACCACGACACCGCCCGCGACCGGCTGCGGCCCGCTCACGCCCGCGGGATTGCCTGAATTGGGCGCGGTATCGACCAGGATCGTCGGACTGTCGCGCAGGAAGTGGCTGCGGCTGACGTTGGCCTGGAACGCGATCTCGATGGTGTCGGAGGGACGCCATTCGAGCCCGGGATTGACGCTGAAGAAATCGCCGTATTCGTGGTAGGGCCGCGCTTCGAGCAGCCACTGGGCGTTGGCAAAGGTGCCCCGGGTCACAACGTTGTCGGCGTCGACTGATACCCCGGTGGGAATGATGCCGCCGTTGCGCACGATCCAGTCGATGTCGGCACGGTTGAAATTGTTGGAGATGCGGCCGCCGATCATGTCGAGATAGACGTGCACCGCGTCCGATGGGCGGAATTCGAAACTGGCAACGCCGTTGTAGCGGCTGCGCACACCCTTCTCCAGGAACGGCCGGCCCAGGCGCGGCAGCAACATGTTGTTGAGCTGCTCGAGCGACAGTTGCGGATTGAGCGCCAGCAGGCGTGCCTGATCCAGCGTTTCTCCCGGCACCAGACCGCCGGCCGTCACGTTGGCGGGAACGACAGCCGGAATGGTCCAATTGCCGCCGCCGACGGTGTTGCAGCTTGGCGCCGGCGAGCACTGCACCACCGGTCCGCTGGTCAGCAGGTTCGGCGTCGTCCAACCGGCGGTTTCAAAGCCGCGGGTGAAGAACCGGGTCGCCGACGTCGTGATGCCGAGGAGCGCTCCGAACGGCCCTTCGGTGTCGCTGACGATCAATGCTCCGTTGGGGCCGAACGAACCCTGGGAATCGAGCACGATCGATTTCAGCGAATAGGTCACATGCAGGCCCGGATCATCGAACGGGCGCACGCTGCGCATGTTGACCGCGCCGGCGGTTCCCCCTTCCAGACGCGACGCTTCAGGGCTCTTGAACACCGTCAGTTGGGTGAACAGTTCGACCGGAAACATGTTGAGGTCGATTTCGCGATTGGCATTCGACTGATTGGTCGGGCCGGTGGAGGCGATCGCCACCTGCGCGTCGTTGAGCGTGACCCGGGTAAAGCTCGGCCCCAATCCGCGCACCGAGACGTTGACGCCCGATCCGTCGATCTCGCGGCTGATGGTGATGCCGGGAATCCGGTTGAATGCCTCGGCGACATTGGCATCGGGGAAGCGGCCGATGTTCTCGGCGTAGACCACATCGGAAAACCCGACGTCGCGCCGCTTGGCGTTGGTGGCGCTCTCGAGGCTGGCGCGAAAGCCGTTGACGACCACCGTCTCGGACTCGAGCGTGGCGACACCCAGCAGGTCGGCCAGCCGCGCCCGCCGCATCAGGATCAAGGTGTTTCCGTCGTCTGACGCAATCGCCAGATCGGTGCCCTTGAGCAGGATCGCGAGCGCCTCGTCGATGTTCATCTTGCCGCGCAACGCCGGCGTCTTGATCCCGCGCAGGAATTCGCCCGGCGCCACGATCTGCCGGCCCGACTGGCGGCCGAACTCGGTGACCGCGCTCGCCGCGGGCTGGGCAGGAATATCGAATTCGCGGACTTCGGCGGCAGCGCAGACGGCACAACACAACACGGTGCCGCCGACGGCCGCACCGAGAGTCTCCAGTCTGCTCCTCCCCCTTGCAACCATGGTCCGCTGCCAGCAGCCATCGAAGGCAGGCGATCTTGCGCCGCCGTGCCCCCGCCTCAAGCCTCTATCGTCGTTTCGGTACCAACTTGACTTCGTTCTGACCTACGTCCGCATCAAGTTCGAGCGAAAGTGCGACTGCGCGCGCGAAACCGACCGGGTCATTGGCAAGGAACAGCCCCGTTACGGTGCGCTTGGCCACGTCAGGATCATCGATCACGATGCGGGTCGCCGAATAGCGCGAAAACTCGCGCGCCGCGGTCGCCAAGGTCTGATCCTCGAACGCTATGCGCCCGTTCTTCCAGGCCAGCTCGCGCCGGATCCGCTCCGGCGTTTCCTGGGTGACGATGATCGGCGCATCAGCCGGAACCGTGGCGTGACCGCCGGCGCCGACCAGGACCGGCCCGACGACCGGCGTCGCCAGACGTTTCAGCTCGACGATTCCTTCGCGCACCAGGACATGGATCGGTTCGCCAGTCAGCGCGCGCACGGCAAAACTGGTTCCGACCGCGCGCACGCCAAGGTCGTGCACACCGACTACGAACGGTCGCGCCGGATTTTTGGCAACGTCGAACAGCGCTTCGCCTCGCACCAGCATCACATCGCGCCGATCGCTGTGGAACCGAACGACGATCTTGCTGTCGGTGTTGAGCGTCACCACCGAGCCGTCCGCCAGCGCCACCACACGGCTTTCACCAAACGCCGTCGCGTAGCTTTCCTGCTGCAGATACGGCCAGCCGACACGCGCCGCAACGATCGCCGCGACCCCCGCCGCAATCGCGCCGCCGAGCAACAGGCGACGTCGCGTCGGCAACGGCGCTGCCATCACATGCGGGGCAAGCGCGTTGGTCGCACCCAATCGCTCAAGCTGCACCAGGACCGCGGCGGCCTTGGTATAAGCCCCGATATGGCGCACATCGGCCGCCAGCCACGCTTCAAGCGCAGCAGTATCGTCGGCGCCCATCTGGCCACCGTCCGCTTTTGCTGCCCACTCGGCAGCCTGCCGGTCAATATCGTTAATCTGCACTGCCATCCTCGGTACGGCTTTGCCGGGTACGGGTCATTGTCTTAGACGACCGAGACGATGATTTCCCCCCACGGCCAAATTGTGTCATCAGCATCAAAACGCCGCGCGCCATATGCTTCTCGACGGTCTTCTCGGTTACCGCGAGCCGCGCCGCCGTTTCGCGCTGCGAAAATCCCGCGACCCGCCGCATCATCAAGACGTCGCGCGTGCGCGCCGGAAGACTGGCGACTGCCGCCGCGACGCGCGCGATCTCCTCGCGAAAATTCAACTTTTCTTCAGGATCGGCCTCGGTCCCGGCAAAGCCGAGATCTTCCACGTTTCCAACCGAGTAGATCGAAACGATCCGCGCCCGCCTGGTGTGATCGACGACGATCGAATGGGCGACATGAAACGCGTATTGGCGGCCGTTCTGGATGGCGTCGAAGTCCTCGACGCCGACGATCCGCGCGTACATCTCCTGAACGATGTCGTCGACTTCCAAGTCATGGACGCGGTTCCGCCGCAGCCAGGCGCGAATGGCCGGCTCATGCGGCAAAACATTGCGGGCGATCCACGCTGCCCGCTCGCGAATTCTCTGTTCCATGCCCCGTCCAGGCGAGCGTAGGCTACTATAGCAGAATTTAACGTATATGTCGGATTAATGGCTGGCACGTCTCGCAGCGGCACTCAGTGATAGGAATAGAGCCGGACCCGGTGGATGGAGAACGCCCCCGTCGGCACGAACAGATGCCGGCCCTGGTTGGTCTCGTCGCCGTTTAGGCAGCGCCCCGGCACCCACACGCCGTTCTTGTACTCGCCCTCCCATACCGACTCGATGCCCGCCTGGGCGCCGTCGGTGGTGCCGAAATAGACATACATGCCGGTGCCGGCGACCAGGAACTCGTCGGGCCCGATCTGCAACACGAAGCCGCCATGCGCGCCGGGTAGTTCGACTTCGGCCTTCTGACCCACCGAGATCGGCGGCGGCGCCCTGAAGTGAACCTCGAGCGTGTAGCGGCCGAGCGTGATCTTCTGCGGCGACAAGTCGGTTGTGCCGTCGAAGGCCGCCGGCGGACGCACGCCGATCAGTCGCCCCGTCCCTTGCGCGGCGAGAATCTGCGGCGCGAGCTGGCCGATGACGCCGTTCGAAGAACCGAGAACCTTTTGCTCGTCCGGGGAAAGATACTCCGGTGCATACGGCGAGATGCCGATCGCATTCAGCCGGGCATAAGCCCAGAAGGCATTGGCGGAGATTTCGGCGGCGCTGACGCGGCCCGTTTCGGGAATGAAATAGCCGCGGCCCGGCGCTTCATAGCGCAGCGCCCATTCGCCGAAATTGGGGAAGTAGAGATCGGGCACCAGCATGTCGAGCGCCGGCGCAGCGGCGCGCCAGACGTCGGACACCTGCGGCAGCGGCCCGCCCGACGGATACTGACCGGGAAGCCGGCCGGGACGGATCAGGGCGGCGTTGGCGAATGTCGGCAGCGGATAGACCGCCTTGCCCGCCGCCGCGACCTTGCCGGTGTAGGAGCCTTCGAACCAGGCGTTGAAAATCTCGTCGGTCGCCGGACCGGCACCGAACGTCGCCTCCCAGCTGGCGCCGGTCTTGAAACCGTTCGCCTCCCACGCCGCACGCAACGCCGGTGCCAACGTGTCCTTGTGGGCGGCGAGATAATCGGTGAGCGCCGACGGCACCGGCGCCTTGAACGCCGCCTCGGCGATGGCGGAATGATCGCGCGCCTCCGGGATCATGCCGACTTCGTTTTCCGGCTGCACCATGATGACGGTGTGGCGCGCATCGGTCTCGCGCAAGTGCCGCAGCAGCGCGACATAGGCGCGGATGTCGGTCTTCACGTTTTCGTCGGAATGGGCGGAGAGGATTTCCATGCTCCTGCCGGCGGAGGTTTCCACCCGCGGGAAACGGGCCTGGTCGCGCTTGACCCAGGCCGGCACATAGCTCGACACCGAGTTCTTCCAGCTGCCGAACCACAGCAGCACCACATGCATGTCGTGCTTGCGCGCGTTGGCGAGCAGTACATCGACGCTGCGGAAATCAAACCGGCCTTCGTTCGGCTCGATCAGCTCCCAATAGGCCGGGACGAGAACGGTGTTGATGTTCATCGCCTTCAGCTTCGGCCAGATCGGCGCCATATAAGCGGTGCTCGAGGCGCTCGAATTGTTGAGTTCGCCGCCGCGCACCAGGAACGGCTTGCCGTCGACGAACAACTGCACCGCACCGTGGACGGAGCGAAGCTCGGGGATCGGGGGCTGGGGAGCGGCTTTGGCGGCCAGGGCAATCGCGAAAGCGCACAGCGCCCCGCACAGGAAGCGAGTAGCGATTCTCATGATCCAAACCTAACACAAAAAAAAGAGGCGGCACCTTCGTCAGATGCCGCCCAAGAATGCCTAGAGGGGAGGAACTGTCCCTAGAGGCAAGCTAAAACCTACAACGCGCCGCGGACGCCCAACATGAACGTCGAGCCCGGGTTGTAGATCTGGTTGAACATGTTCGGGAACTGCTTGTACCCGCCGGTGTTCTTCGCATGCGTCAGGTTGGTCGCATCGAAGGTCAGGTCCGGATCGGTCGGCAGTTCGCCGAAGAACTTGGACAACTTGACGCTCGACGACAAATCGAGCTGCCCGTAGTCCTTCGAATACTCGTTCTGGATCACCGCCAGGTTGGCGATCAAGCCGTAGACATTCGAATTCGACAGCGTGCCGCGGGTATACGCCCACGTACCGCGGATCATGATGCCGTCGTTCTCGTAGTAACCGACCAGGTTGTATTGGGTCGGCGACACGTTGAGCACGACCGAGGGAGCGGCGCTGTTCGGCGTCGTCTTGCTCGAGACGAACGTGGCGTTCGCCTGGAAGCCGAAGCCCGGCAGACCGACATCCTTGAGCAGGAAGTCGAGCGGCTGGACCCAGCTCAACTCGAAGCCCTTGATCGTTTCCAGACCCTGCGCATTGCGCTGCTGGGTGATGGTGACGTTCAAACAGTCAACCGTCTGGGCCGACGCGTTGTAGCAGCCCTGGTTGATCGCCGCGGCCTTGAGCGAGTCGGCGATGACGCCGGTGAACGCACTGTAAGGACGGCCGAACTGCGCCAGGTACGGGAACGGTTCGGTGAACGAGTAGTTGGACGGGAAGCCGACGATCATCTTCCGGAAATAGCCAAGGCTGAGATAGCCTTCGCCGCCGGTGAAGAGTTCGGCTCCGACGTCGACGTTGGTCGAGTAGAACGGCTTCAACTGCGGGTTACCAAGCGTCCACGACAGGCCGTCCGAGCCGCCGCCGCCCAGCACCGGCAACATGCTCGCCGGATTCGGACGCGTCATGGTGCGCGACACGGCACCTCTGATCTGGAAGTCTTCCATCACTTCCCACACCGCGTTCACGGACGGCAGGAAGGCAGAATAGGAGCCCTTCATGGTCGTCGGGACGTAGTAGGCAGGATACTTGCCGCCATCCGACAGCGACTGTGCCGCCGTACGCGGATCGGTGACCTGGTTGTAGCCGGTAACCGCCTGCAGGGTCCGGACCCAACGGCCGCCGAATTCGTACTTCAACTTCTGATCGCCGCGATGCAGCGTGCCGGAGAACTCGGCATAGAAGCCGTACGTCTTTTCGTCGATGATGCCGGCGCTGCCGCCGGTTTGCAGGCCGCTCGAGAAGCAGGGACGACCGGCCACTTGCAGTTCAGGATTGGTGTATTCGCATCCAGCCGTCGTATGCGTCGCGAAGTAGTTGTAGTCGGACGCCGCATTGAGGCCGGCATAGTTCCAGCGCGCAAAGCCGTACGGGCTGGCATGGCCGTACTGCGCGATGGCTGATTGCGGCAGTGCCGGACCGGCCGCGGTCAGCGGACCCCAACCCGCCGTGAAGCCGGTGCCGTAGCCGGGATAGGCCGGACGCAGCGGCGGTGTGGCGGCGCAGCTGGTGGTGGAGTTCGGCGACGGGACGATGGTCGGCACGCCGGCGATGTTCAGGCCAGCGCCGCACGCATAGTCGTGCCACGCACCGCCGTTATCGAAGCCCTTGATGTTGCGATACTGCTCGTCGTAGGCCGCACCGATCTGGACCTTGAACACGTCACCGCCGTAGGAGGCGTCGGCGTGCGCGCCCTTAGTGTATTCATAGCGCGATTCCTGCGTCAGTCGCAGGTCGGCGCCGTTGTTGTAGGTCCAGTTCGCCGGGTTGTTCAGACCGCCGGAGAGCAGGCCGGCCATCGAGTACGCCGGAATGCCGGAGGTGTTGTCGTAGGTCAGAACGCCGCTCACGGTCGAGAACAGGTAGGTCGGCGAGTCGCGGAAGAAGTCGCCGCGGCTGTAGTTCACCTGCGCATCGACATGCAGCAAGTCGGTGATCTGCCAGTCCATGCCGGGATTGAGGCTCCAGTAGTCGGCCTTTTCCTTGTACGGACGGTTTTCTTCCTGAACGGCGGCGTTGGCGAGATTGGAATAGACCAGCACGTTGTTCGCATCGACGCGCGAATTCATCGGAATCGCAGCGCCGCTGCGGGCGATGAAGAACACGCGCGAGCGGTCCATCTTGTTCTCGACGACGCTGAGCATGCTGTCCAAATAGAAGTGCAGCCCGTCCGTCGGACGATATTCCAGCGAGATGACGCCGTTGTAGCGTTTGCGGTTGCCGTCTTCGAAGCCCGGGCCGCCGGTACGCGGAACCATCATGTTGCTGATCTGGTCGATGCTGAGGCCCGGATTCATCGCCAGCAGAATGTCGGAGGTCAGCGTCTTGCCGACGTATTGGGCCGGCGCGCCGGTGTTCGGGATCACGGCCGGCGGGTTCCAGTCGGTGTTGCCGCCGAACGTGTTGCAGGTGTTGCCGCTGGTCGTCTGACCCGCCAAACCCGGAAGATTGATCGTGGTCGTGGCGCAGGTCTGGGTTGGGTTGGGATTGGCCTGCGTGCCATAATACATGATGTTGTTGAGGTTCGGCGTGGTGATGTTGTTGGCCGCACCTTCATAGGCTTTCACCGCAAAGCGGTTCACCTGACCGGCCAAACCCACGAGGACGCCGAACGGGCCATCGGTATAGCTGCCGACCACCGCGCCGCGCTCGCCGATATTGCCGTTGCGGGCCATGTCCGTCGCCTGAACGTTATAGCTCAGATGCGTGCCCGGATTGTCGAACGGCCGCGCGCTCTGCATGGCGAGCACGCCCGATGCGCCACCTTCGATCTGGTCGGCCATCGCGGTCTTGCTGACCGAGATGTGGGTGAACAATTCGATCGGGAACAGGTTGAGGTCGACTTCGCGATTGGTGCCCGCAGCGCCGGTCTGGCCGGTCGTCGGGGTCTGCACAACCGCGCCGTTCAACGTCACCTTGACGTGGTCGGTGGGGAGACCTCGAATAGCGACGCGCACGCCGGTGCCGTCGTTTTCACGCGAAATAGTGATGCCTGGAATGCGGTTGAAGGCTTCCGCGATGTTGGTGTCCGGGAACTTGCCGATGTCTTCGGCAAAGACCGAATCCGAGAAGTTCACCGACTCGCGCTTGGCATTGGTCGACGACACCAAGCTGGCGCGGTAGCCGGTTACTGTGACCTGCTCGAGCGCGTCCTGCGCATAGGCCGGCACGGCACTCGCCAAAGCCGCGACGCCGACCAGGACCGAAGTCCCCATCAGCAGCGACTTCGTCAACGCCTGACCGGAACGACTATTCCTCTCCATTAGTTTTTCTCCCCTCCCCGGCGGCGGGTGCCGCAGGGTTTGTTTGTTGCGGGGCTGAGACGAATGACCTTTTCCGAATCCCTACGCGTTTGCAGCAAATGGCAGGCGGGTGTGATATCGGTACCACAGAGGCTCGCGACCGCGCTCCGCACCAATCCCAAATCTCTGAATATTGCTGAGAGAGATCAATGCCTTGGGAGGCGCTCGGCGGCGATGCAGCCGGCCGCGTCCGGGGCCCTCAAACCGCCCGGGCCAAAGGGGCAAAACGTACCAGCCCAGGCGCTCCAGCGACAGGCAGCGGCCAGCGCCGGACGGCGCGAGAACGTTCTCGACGCTCGGGCTTCGAGGCAGGGGGGACGCTGTCCGGGCTCCAACGGGTCGCGAGCCCGCGCGGCGAGCAGCTGCGACAGCGTTTCACTACTGATATACGCGCGTATCCAAACGCCAGGGGCACCGCGACGGCCTCAGCGGCGGGCGCGGATCGCATCAGTCTGCAATGCTGGACGACGCCGTTTTTCCCACCATACCGGCCAGGCTGGCGATGAACATGATGGCCATCGACGCCGAGGGCTTGAGCATAGTGTCCCCCGATTTACCGATTTAAAAAAGACTGGGAAACCCTTGGCTTTTGCGGTGCGTCTCGGACGCGCCCGCGAAACGCACGCTGGCCGGCAGAACTGCTGCGAATGGGAATTTTGGTGGTGCCCAGGGACAGAATTGAACTGCCGACACGCGGATTTTCAATCCGCTGCTCTACCAACTGAGCTACCTGGGCCCGTTGGGAGGCGTCTTTTAGGCAAGGAGCGCCGTCCTGTCCAGTCTAACCAGCGGGTTTGCCTAAACACTTCGCCGCGCCCCCCAGGGGGATCGGGCGGACGCCAGACCTGCCCTGCCCCAGAAACACTTCCGCCGCGGCTCCCGGGGGGCGGGGACCGCGGCGGAGTGACCCTTCCGACCCGAGGGCCGGTCGGACCAAACTGGTAGCGCAGTTACTTAGATAACTGCGCCCCGGCAATCAAGGGACTAGAGGTGGTAGTTCAGCTCGAACCCAATCAGAGTCACTCGCAGATTTACGGAGCCAGTCAGGCTGCCGCGCTGGGCATTACCGGTATCGCTCTGCTTAAGCGCGATATTGCCCTTTTCTGCAATCAAACGGGCGACCGACAGATCGGCGTCCAAGTTCTGAGTCAGCTGATAGCCGACGCCGGCGCTGATCCAATAGCGGCCACCGTCCGGGATGCCCGGCGTGCGATAGGCGGTATCGGTCGGCGTGTCGTCGAACGCGGTGCCGAGGCTGAACTTCCAGTCCGCGGTCGGCTTGTACTGTACGCCCACCGAACCGAACCAGGTGTCGTGATAGTTGAAGACCGTCACATCGTCGGGCTGATGCGGATTCGACGAATGGGCCGTGAGGTTGTTGACGATGCTCCAGCCGGTCCAATCGGCGCCGGCCATCACCGACCACTGCGGATCGATCTCCCATTTGGCACCGAAGGTAACGATGCCCGGGTTGTTGAACTTGGCCGAGGCCTGGCTGTTGGCGAACAGGCCGGTGTAGGCCTTGAGCGTCGTGCCGACCGTATCCAGCGTGAAGTACTCGTTGCCCTTCAGCGTATTGTAGATCGCCGAGCGGTACGAAACGCCGACCGACAGGTCCGGACGCGGCTTCCATTCGGCGCCGATCACCCAACCGGTCGACCAGTCCTGAGCGCGCAGTTCGACCGCACCGTCATTGCCGCCCGGAACCGTGCCCGGGATCAGCACCGGCAGGGTGTGGTTGGCATAGAGGCCATAAGAGATCGAACCGACGTCGATTGCCTTGCCGAGACGACCCTTGATGTACTGCACCTGAACGCCGCCGGCGATCGAGAACTCCGACGTCAGCTGATAGCCGGCGATGAACATCGCGTTGGCCGATTTCACGTCGCTCATGGTGGCGTAATAGCGCGTCACCGGATTGGGCTTGTAGTTGGTGATCATGCCCCACGGAGTCGACAGTTGCAGGCCAAGTGCGAGCTTGTCGGTCAGGCGATAGCGCAGAGCAAACGACGGGACCAGGGCGGTATTGACGATATCGACCGGATGGGTCGTGCCCGATACGGGCAGGCCCGCCGCATTGGTGGCGGTGAAGTTGCCCGACGTCTCCGGCACCAGACCGGTGCTGGAAACCCCGAAGTCGAAGCTCTTGACGTCATTCACCGTGGCCGGATTGAAAACCATGGTGGTTGCGACATCGCCGTTGGCGGCGTTGCCGGCATAAGAAACGCCCAAAGTGGACGCGCTGGCGTCACGCAGGCCGAAGCCGCTGGCGTACGCCGACGTGGAAAGCATTAAAGACGCAAAAAAGACTGCTGCTGCCGTGCGGCGCATGGCATTCCCTCATAAGCTACGTTTCCCCGCCGGGATATTAGCCTGGAGTGCTCAGTTCGCCCTACCCCGGTGCGGCAATTCGTCGAAAGCGCCAAATTCCTCTTCCGGAACGGGAGCTTCCGCGGGAATGGCGTAATTACCATTGAGCCAATTGCCTAAATCGACGTTGGCACAATGTGACGAGCAGAATGGCCGGTAGGCCTCCACTGTGTCCTTTTTGCAAATCGGACACTTTATTGTCGTGGAATTATGCTTGGGCACGGGTTCCGACCTCGAAACGCTCGCGAACGAAGCCGGTGTCTGACTCGAACGTCACCCGGCCGATTCCGCTGGTTGAGAGGGCATCGCCGGCCCCTTGCGCGCCCAGCCACGCCACCACATCGGGCGCAGCGCGCACGATGATCGCCGAACCGGGCGCCGCCTTCGCGGTTTCTTCAATCCGACGCAACACGTCCATTGCCACCACATCGGCGCGGCGCAAACGGCCAGTGCCGGCGCACGCGTAGCATTCCTCGCTCCATTGCGACGCCAAGGGTCCGCGGACGCGTTTGCGGGTGACCTCCACCAGCCCGAAGGTGGTAACGGGGCCGATGTTCACCGGCACGCCATCGCGCGCCAGATTGGCGGCGAGTTCGGCCAGCACCCGCTCGACGTGGTCCGTTTCCTTCATATGGATGAAGTCGATCACGATCAGCCCGCCGATGCCGCGCAGGCGGATCTGGCGACCGATCTCGCGCGCCGCTTCCACGTTGACGATGGCGCCGGTGTCTTCCACCGCCGCGGCGTGGGTGAAGCTGCCGGAATTGACATCCACCGCGGTCAGCGCCTCGGTACCCTCCACCGTGATCCAGCCGCCGCAAGGCAGCGGCACGCGCGGATGCACCAGCCCCTCGATATCGGCTTCGAGGTCGGCGAACAACGTTCCCGGGCCTTCGAACACCGCGATGCGGTCTTCCATTTCCGGCATCGCCTCGCGGCAATAGGCACGGGCGCGGGCTGCGGTCTTGGCTTCGTCGATCAGGATGGTGCGGGTGGCGTCATTGACGGTGTCGCGCAGCGCCCGTTCCACCGGCCCGAGGTCGCGACGCAACGTGGACGGCACCTTGGCGCTCTTGCGCAATGCCGATATCTCGCCCCACTCCTCCTCGAGGCGGATCAAGTCTTCGCGCAATTCCTCTTCGCCGGCGCCGACCGCGGCGGTGCGCAGGATGCAGCCGCCCTTCAGCTCGCCCGAGGCGAACAGCTTGTCTCCAATGGCGGCCAGACGGGCACGCTCGGCCTCGTCCTCGATGCGGCGCGAGATGCCGACCCCGGGCTGCAGCGGCGTGAACACGCTGAGCCGCCCCGGAATGGTGATGTTCGCGGTCAGCCGCGCACCCTTGTCGCCGATCGGCTCCTTGACGATCTGCACCAGGATCTTGTCGCCTTCGTGCAGCACGACGCTGATCGCCGGATCGACCGACGGATCGTCACTGAGACAGCGCACCTCGCGCGCGCCGAGGAATCCGGCCCGCTCATGGCCGATCTCGACGAAAGCGGCCTGCACCGCCGGCACGACGCGGGCCACCCGCCCGAGCACGATGTCGCCAATCAGCCCGACTCCGCCCGGTTCGTCGGCTCCGAGCAGCCGGGTCGCACTCAACGCCTGCAACCGCCCGTCTTCGACGGCCGCAACGCGGACCTCGCCGACGCTGACGTTGATAAGTATGTCCTGAGCCATGCCGATGGTTATGGGGCATTGGCCCGGAAGTGCAAGAGAAAGAAACGGTTCCGGTCCACCAGAGGGCGCAGAGCGCTGGCGCCCTCACCTTTTCTGCAAGTTAATGTCGCGGCCCGGGCGACATCCGGGACCGCGGCGTGCGGCCCCGGCATGCCTTGCCATTCAACGGTTGGAAAGAACCACCGCCTGCGGAGCACCGGCGCTGGCGACGACGGTATTGTCGTGGCCCTCGGCAACGAGTGTCGGCTTGCCGTACAGCTCCGCGAGCATGCGGTTGTCGACCTGGTGCACCGCACTGTCCATCGCCGTGTCGTAGCAATTGCGGTAGTCCGACAGGGCGTGCAGCGACTTGATGTCGAGCGTGCGATAGCCGCACACGATCCGCGCCGCGACCTTGAGACGATCGAGCAGCGTCCTGGCACCTGCCGAACGCGCCATGTTGAGATCGGAATACTGTACCGTCATCTGGGGCGCCTGATTGGCACCTTGCGCAAATGACGGGACGGCCAACACCGCGAGCGACAGCGCGGCGCATGCAAGCAATGCCTTGCGCATGGAGTTCTCCCGAATTTTTAAGTTGAATACGCCGCGCGATCTTCAATGCTGCGTCCACCGCGCGGCCTGATGCGGAGAGAAATAATATCGAATTGTTTAATGTACAAACGAAATATTCGTGAAGTTTATACTTCTTTTTCTTCCGAGACGTTAGTCAACATAGCGTCATCATCAGTACGTACTTGCATCGTGCAGTCGCTTTTCCGCGGTCGTGACGTTTTCCCAATGCGCCTGAACGCGGGCGCGGACATCGTCGTCGGCGATGATCATCGCGCCGCGTTCGATCCACCAATGCCCGCGGGCGTCCTTGAGTTCTCCGACGATCGCCATCATCTCGTTGTAGAGGTCGAGCTCGATCTGCGCCGCGGCGATGCGACGGGTTTTGTCGCGCGCAACGCGGGCATCGAATTCGGCAAGCCCAGCAGCCTTTTTGCCGGCATCGATGTCGGCCGATGCCAGAACTTTGCGACAGGAGGAAAACGCGGCATCGATCTCGGTTTCACGCACCACGATCGCGGCACGCACGTCGATAAGGGCCTTCGTCGCCTTGTCGAGGCCGCCCTCCCCGCCAAGCGCCTTCGGTGCCATCACGGCGTTTATGTCGAGCGCATCACGCTTGTCGGCGAACCGCCGATCCGCTTCGGGCGCGTCGAACAACAGCTTCTTGGCGGCCTGCTCGATGCGGCCCGGCTCGCCGTTCATGCTGGTATGGAGATTGACCGAATAGCTGTGCCCATCGGACGATACCACCCGGTCCACCGTCAGCGACAAATCCGCAAGCGCGAGGGCTTCGGCCTGTTGCGGGCGCGTTTTTCCGGCAGCGATGTCCTTCTGATAAAGATGCCAGGAGCCAGCCGCGGCGAGCGCCGGCAGGATCAGCAGGATCACCAGACTCAGGAGCGGACGGCGCGGCGTGCGCTTGCGCAGGACGCCGTAATAGAGCGCCGCCCAGATCGCTGCGATCGCCAGGATTTCGCTCCCCACAACGGCAATCGTGATCGCGCGTTCCGGCCAGTGCAGGCCCATCATGAAGACGCTGATCGCCAGTGTCAGTACGACCAGCCCGACCGCGAACTCGACGATCACCGCCAGGAAAATGGCGATCGCACCGCCAAATTTCGATTGACTCATACCCGCCCCCCGCACTGCCGTGGCCGGATACTAGGCGCCGACCGCCTCCGAACAAGCCAGCCATGCGTCGCGGCATCGCACGGCCACCCGCGAGGCACTCTCAATGTTCAAGCTTCGACCGCAGCAACTGGTCACACCCTTCTGGCGGGTGATTGGGCACATCCCGTACACCAGACAGATGTAAAATGGTCGACGCAACGAGATATCACGGCATCCCATCATGACCTTCAACAGACTGTTCATGGCCGGCGTCTTGGCGGCGAGTATTCTTTCTTGTACCGGCGGATTTGCGGCCGATATCGGCGACAGCGACCTGCAATCCATCCAGCTCTACTACCAGCCGACCCTGATGGCCTCCGCCGATGAAGCCATCGCGGCGCTGAGCCTGCTGCACGACTCCTATTGCGATTGGCGCGGCGGCAGGCCGTCGGCCGTGTTCGCCACCAAATCGCATGTCGACATGCACACCAACATCCACACCGTGGAAGAGACCACCCAGTGGGTGCCGAACTGGGGCGGCTTCATCGGACCGGGCGGCAGCTACACGCCGTTCATGGGCGGCTCCAACCAGACCTCGCAATCCGAACACGACGACGGCGCCGACATCACGATGGCGCCGGCCCAGATCCTCCAGATCTCGCTGTGGAGCTATCCCAATCTCGAGCGCGACTTCAAATACGGCTTCGATCTGGCGCTGAAGCAAAGCGACGGCAAGGTCGTCGTCATGTCGTTCCGCACCTCGACCATCGACATCGCCCATCGCTTGGCCGACGCGTTCGCCACGCTGGCCGCTGCGAACTTCACCGGCGACCGGCGATTCATGCCGTCGTGGGGCCTGCACATGGACGCGAAGGATTTGCCCGCCAAATTCGCCAAACTGGGCTGGACCCAACCCGGCGGCATGCTGGTCGACGCCATCCTCAGCGACAGCCCGGCCCAGACGGCGGGGCTGGCGGCCAACGACATCGTGGTCCAGGTGGCCGGACGGCCGCTGGCCGACACCGATGCGCTGGGCGCGATGAGCCTCGCCGCCCTCAACGGCAAACCGAGCGGCCAAGTGCCGATCAAGGTTTTCCGCAACGGCCAGACCATCGACCTGACTGTTCCGCTGGTCAATCCCAACACCGGCCTCGACAAACTGCTGCCCGTGGCCGCCGCGCCTCCTCCGCCGCTGCAAATCCATCTCGGCGTCGCCGCGCGCAGCCTCACCCCGGCGGAAGCCAAAAAGGCAAAACGCCAGGACGGCGTTTTCATCGTCGGCGTCGACAAGGGTTCGCTCGCCGAACAGATGGCGATCCAGGCCGGTGACATCCTCCTCACCATCAACGCGACCAAGATCCCCGACATGGAGGCGCTGAAGAAGACACTGGCGGCCGGCGGCGAGATTTCGTCCGTCACCGTCCAGCGCGCCGGCAAAGTGCTGACGCTCAACGGGGTGAGCAAAATGTGATCAGCGCGGCAGCGCCGTCAGCCCCTGCCAGCCGTGCCAGATGATCTGGATGCCGATGCACAAGAGGATGAACGCCATCAGCCGCACCAGCACATTGGTGCCCGACGGTCCCAGCCGCTTCACCGTGCGTTCGGCAAAGCGATAACACAGGAAGATGGTGATCGAGATCGCGAAGATGCCGGCCAGCGCGCCGCCCGCCGCCTGGGCGAAATGGGTGAGATCGTCGAACACCGGGCGCTGCGAGCCGAGCGCGATCGCCACCGACATCGAGCCCGGCCCGACGGTGAGCGGCATGGTGTAGGGATAGAAGCTGTCGAGCGGCTCGCCGTCCTTGGACGCGTGATGGGCGTGGCCATCGGCGCTGACGCCGGAATTGAGCATGCGCCAGCCGAACGCCGTCACCACCAAGCCGCCGCCGATGCGCACCACCGGCAGCGAGATGCCGAAGAACTCGAGCAGCGGCGAACCGATCAGCATCGAGATCAGCAGCAGGAAGAAACCGCCGATGGCGACGTTGCGCGCCAGGACCGCCCGCTCATGCTCGGTACGGGTGCGCGTCAACGACAGGATGATGGGCGCGTTGCCGACCGGGTTGATGATCGGAAACAGTGCCGCATAGGTGAGCAGAAATGCGTTGACGAAAGCGTTCATGGACCGGGCCGGGGCGAATCAGGGGCTCGACCGTAGCAGGGCCCTTTTTAAACGGCAAAACGCGCCAGCGATGGGTCATCGTCCGTACGAAAATCGGCCCATTCGATTTAGGAGCATGGGTACGCGATGCCAACAGTTCAAACCGCTGCGGGGCATGGCACCGATACAGGCTTGGCGCGACAGGAACAGATGCGGTAAACGCGTTTCTGCCCCCGCGCGCGAGGGAGCGTTTTCGACGGCAGGTAGCGCGTGGGGGAAGTGCGCGTCAGCGCCAAGGGGGCTCGCGATCTGATAAGCCCCCTTTGGCCCGTTGGGCCACTTCCCCCACGGTCTATGTGCCCGTGATGAGATCATCTCGCCCGCGGGGCAGAAAAGAGTCCCGTTATCCCGGGTAGCCGTTGCCGCGCAGAAGCTGCACGGTTTCGGCGAGGGGCAGGCCGACGACGTTGGAATAGGAGCCGTTGAGCCGCGACACGAACGCTTCGGCGCGGCCCTGGATAGCGTAGCCGCCGGCTTTGCCGAGACCCTCGCGGCAATCGACGTATTTCTCGATTTCGGCAGTGGTCAGGCGGCGGAAGGCGACGCGGGTCACCACCAGGCGGGTGCGGATCGCGCCGCTCGGCGTGACCAGCGCCACCGCGGTCAGCACCTGATGCTGGCGGCCCGACAAGAGCTTCATGCAGGCGCGGACACCGGCGTTCTCTTCCGGCTTGGGCAGGATGCGCCGCCCGGCCGCGACCACGGTATCGGCGCCGATCACCAGCATCTGGTTGTCGGGTCGAAGCTCGCGGTATTTGGTGGCGATGGTCGCAGCCTTCTCGGCGGCGAGCCGTAAGGCATAGACGCGCGGCACCTCGCCCTTGACGGGCGTTTCGTCGAGACTCGCGGCGCGAATGAGATCGGGCGTGATGCCGACCTGGGCAAGCAGCGCCTTACGACGCGGACTCTCGCTCGCCAGGATCAGTCCCATGGTCACTTGAAGCGATACGTGATGCGCCCCTTGGTGAGGTCGTATGGGGTCATTTCGACCATGACCTTATCGCCCGTCAGCACGCGGATGCGGTTCTTGCGCATCTTGCCGGCGGTATGGGCGATGATCTCGTGGCCATTCTGCAGCTTCACGCGAAACGTCGCGTTGGGCAGCA
>NZ_JBWZET010000316.1:0-11590 GCF_056722145.1 Rhizomicrobium sp.
GCAAACGTCCCTGCCATCGCTGTGCGCCTCGCACACGAACTGGCAGGAATCCTTGGCCATGTTGGCCTGACGCGCGGCGTAGCAGCGGGCCGACAGCGCCAGCGGCGGACGACCGAACGCAAACACCTCCACCGCGCTGTTGCCCGTCGCCATCATCCGGATCGACTCGAACGGCAGTTCGGGCGGCAGGCAGATCGTGGCGGCGCCGAGCTTCAGGTGCAGCGCCAGCGTGTCCTCGTTGTAGATGTTGATGAACGGACCGACGACATGCTTGCGCTTGTCGAGCAGATGGACGGTGGCGATGTCATTGGCCTCGATGGTGTAGCCGGCCTGGATCATGTCGCCGATATCGCGGATCTCGCGCTTGTTGGTCGGCAGCGCCAGCGTCGAATAAACCACTTCCTTGCCGCCGCGCTCGAGCCGGTCGACGACGTCGAGGATGACCTCGTCGATGAACGGCTTGCGCTTGGAGCACACCACTTCGCCGATGCAGACGCGATCGACCGGCGCCTCGTCGGCGATACGATTGTAGAAATCGACCCAGCGGGGCTTCGGCCAGTTGTACAGCACCGGCCCCAGCGTCAGGGAAAGTCGTGCCGCCATCTATCGCCAAGCCTTCTTGTAGGCGCCCGTGGTCTCGCGCTGGCCTTCGGTAAGGGCACGCAGCTCGTCGAAATCGGGCTTGCCGCCGGTCGCCATGGTGTCAATCGCCCCGCGGAAGGCGCGCACCACGGTGGAAATATAAGCCCGGCCCCGCTGGCGCCCTTCGATCTTGAAGGCGGTGACGCCGATCTCCGCGAGCCGCGGCAGCAACTCCACCGCATTGAGGCTGACCGGGTCTTCGAACAGATGGCTGACCGCGCCCTGCGCCTCGAAACGGCCTTTGCACAGCGTCGGATAGCCGGCGGGCTCGCCGCGCTCGAACCGCTCCACCGTGAAACCGCCGACGCAGGCGACCAGCGCATCCGATTCCTCGCGATAGCTGACATGGCTCGGCGGCGAACACACGCCGGTCATGTTGGGCGACTTGCCGGTGGCATAGGACGACAGCATGCAGCGCCCTTCCGCCATTACGCATAACCCGCCGAACACGAACACTTCGGCCTCGCACGGCGCCGCCTGGGCGGTGAGACGGGCGATTTCTTCCACCGTCAAAACGCGCGGCAGCACCACCCGGGAGATACCGAAGCGGTCGCGGTAGAAGGCAATGGCTTCCGGCGTCGCCGCTGCCGCCTGGACCGACAGATGCAGGCGCTGCTTGGGATGGGCCTTGCGGGCATAATCGACGAGCCCGACATCGGCGAGGATCAGCGCATCGGCGCCGGCCGCCACCGCATCATCGACACCGCGCTTCCACAGATCGGTCGAACCGGCGCGCATGAAGGTGTTGAGTGCGATCAGAATCCTGGCGCCATGGTCGTGGGTGTAAGCGGCAGCATCGCGCATCTCGGCGCGGTCGAAGTTGAGGCCGGGAAAATTGCGCGCGTTGGTTTCGTCGCGATAGCCGCAATAAACCGAATGGGCGCCGGCATCGACCGCGGTCCTCAGACCGGCCGGGGTGCCCGCAGGGCAGACGAGTTCGAGCGGAGTGGTCATGCGAATGCTCCGCTGTTGGGGCCGGATTCCTCGGGCGCATCGAGCAGGCGGCGCAACTGCACGAACAGCATCCGCGTGCCGCGATTGACCGGGCCTTGCAGGCTCTTGGGCAGGCCGAGCACGGTGGACGGATCAAGCTCGGCATTCTCGATGGCGTTGCGCAGCGCCAGCACCGCCTCGGTATCGCCTTCGATCATCAGATCGCGTGAGAAAAACAGGGCGTCGCCATCGTAGGTGCCGTCGATCATGCCGATCAGCACCACCAGCGGCGCGGCAATGCGGGCATCGCCGTGGGCCAGCGCGCGGCGCACCACCTTCAACTCGGTGCGGCCGTTTTCAGGGCGGATCAGAAAGACGAACGGACAATCGACCGGATCGATCGTGAAGGTGCGCCCGGCATACTCGCCGAGCCGCGTCGCAAACGAGGGCCGCGCCGCCATCGCATTGGACAACAACCGGCGCGCAATCACCTCCAGCGGCAAAAGCGGCAGGAAGCCGGTCGCGTTCGAGAATAAGGGCGGCAAATGTCCACGCATCGTCTAGCTCATTCCCCCCGCCACGGATTCTAGGCACGCCGCCTGCGGTCTCAACCCGCCGGACAGGATTTGGCAGGTTTTGTCGCGGGCTTGCGGCAATTTGGAACGGCTATTACCGGGCGCGCCTGACAATGGTTATCAAGCCCGCGCGCCGCGGCCGTTTCATCCGTATACGGTTACAAGCAACCCGACCGCGCCTGCAACCTGCACGCATTGGCCGGTTGGTCTCGCTCTCAGCGCGCCAGCAGCGTGAAGCCGTGGTCGAGCAGATGCGCCACGGCGTCGGCCTGGACGGCGACCCAGTCGATCGGCTTCGACGCGAACTCAAGGCCCGTCGCCGGCGAAAAAATCTGAACGCCAACCTGCAGCAGGGCCGCGATGGCCAAGCCGATGATCATCGATCGCAGCATCCCGTCCCTCCATACCAATGCAAGTTTGTTTGTACTCTACTTTGTGGCGATTTGCTGGCCAAGGCGATGACGGTTGCGTTACCAAACCTATGAATACGTGCCAATCCTTTGTTTCCCCAGCGGATTGCGTCCGTTTACCAGCCTATCCAAAAGCGCCGGAGCAGGCACCGCATGACTGCAAAGCCGCACACGGGTCAGGGCGATTCCTTCGCCGCGGCATGAAGGAATTCCGACAACGAGCAGACATGAATCGTTCGGGGAAGGCGCTCGACGACTCGATGCAAGGCGCCAAGGAAGAGCAACCCGGTTTCACCGAGCTGAAGGGTGCGGTCGATGCGCAACGCAATGAAGCCGTCGCGCCGCTCCAACAAATCGCGCAGGACGGCCTCGTCCTTCGACCCGGCCATGATCAGTTCGTACTCCTGGCGCAACAGGTCGGGGTCCTCGGTGCCTTCGATCCTGGCGCCGCGGGCTGCCAGCTTGGCGAGAATGCGATAGTTGGCACCGCCCTGCCCGGCGAGATCGGCGACGATCCTGGCCTCGAAGCCGCAGACCGGCAGACCGTCCTGGTAGAGCCGCGGCGGTGGATCGCCGATCGCTATCCGCCCGGTCGCCGCCTCGATGGCGCGCCAGAACCTCGCCAGCGCCGAGCGGCTGTTGTTCCAGGCGGCCTCGCCGCCCTTTTCGAGATAGGCCTGCCGGACCGCACCGCTCGCCGGGCCGAGGTCGGCTTCGGCGTGGACGATCGGAATGTGAACCAGCCGCCGCATGATCCTTCAGCGTTGACCGGCGCTGTCGCGGATCGCCGCCCGAAAATGCGCCATGCCAACGCGCAGCGGCCGATCCGGACGGTCGTCCTTGGTCAGATATTCGCGCACCGCCGCCAGACAGGCATTGCGGCAGACGAGTTCGATATCGGCGCCACTGCTGCCGACCTTGGGATCGGCAGCAAGCGCGCCAAAATCGACATCTTCGCTAAGCGGCCGGCCGCGGCTGTGGACCTTGAAGATCGCCAGCCGCGCTGCTGCATCGGGCCGCGGCAGTTCGAGCAGGAAGTCGAAGCGGCCGGCCCGCAGCAGCGCCGGATCGACAAGGTCCTTGCGGTTGGTCGCCGCCAGCACGGTGACGCCGGTCAATTCCTGAATGCCGTCCATCTCGGTCAGCAGCTGGGCGATGGTGCGGTCGGTTACCGCGCTCGCATCGATGCCGCCGCGCGCCGGCGCAATGCTGTCGATCTCGTCGAGGAACATGATGCAGGGCGACGCCAGCTTGGCCTTGTGGAACAGCTCGCGCACCGCCCGCTCGGTTTCGCCGACCCAGCGGCTCATCAGCGCCGGCCCCTTGACTGAAATGAAATTGGCACCACTCTCGGTCGCCACCGCCTTGGCGAGGAGCGTTTTGCCGACGCCGGGCGGACCGTACAGCATGATGCCCTTGGGCGGCGCGATGCCGGCACGCTTGAACAGCTCGGGATAGCGCACCGGCCATTCGATCGATTCCTTGAGGACGCGCTTGACGTCTTCAAGACCACCGATGTCGTCCCAATGCACGTCGGCGACTTCGGTGAACACTTCGCGGATGGCCGACGGCTCGATCAGCGCCAGTGCTTCCTTGAAATTGGCCATGCCGACCGTCATTTTCTCGAGGTCCTCGACCGCGATTTCATCGAAACCGAGATGGAATCCGGCGAAGGTCTTGCGCAGCCGCGCCATCGCCGCCTCGCGGCAAAGCGATTGCAGATCGGCGCCGACATAACCGTGGGTGACCTGCGCCAGATGCTCGAGGCTGACGTCATCGGCCAGCGGCATGCCGCGCGAATGCACCTGCAGGATCTGTAAACGCCCGGGCTTGTCGGGTACGCCGATGGAAATTTCGCGGTCGAAACGGCCGGGCCGGCGCAGCGCCGGATCGATCGCATCGGGAATGTTGGTGGCGCCGATGACGACGACCTGGCCGCGCCCCTTGAGCCCATCCATCAGGGTCAGAAGCTGCGACACCACCCGCCGCTCGACCTGCTGCTCGCTGCCGAGTGCCGCGCGCTTGGGGGCGATGGCGTCGATCTCGTCGAGGAAGATGATCGCCGGACCGGTGCCCGCCTCATCGAACACCTTGCGCAGATGGGCTTCGCTCTCGCCGTAGAATTTGTGCATGATCTCGGGGCCGGAAACGGCGAAGAACTTGGCGTCGGTCTCGCTGGCGACGGCGCGCGCGATCAGGGTCTTGCCGCAACCGGGCGGCCCGCACAGCAAGACGCCTTTGGGCGCATCGATGCCGAGACGCTCGAACACCTCGGGATGGCGCAGCGGCAGTTCGATCATCTCGCGGATCGAGCCGAGTTCGCGCTGCAAGCCGCCGACATCTTCATAGGCAATGCGCTGCTGCGGACGCGCGCCCTCGGCCTGCTGCCCTGTCACCTCGATCGTGGTGGAAGGATGAATCGCCACCGCGCCCTGCGGCACCGTTTTCAGCACCGTGAAATCGCGGGTGCGCGTTCCCATCAAGGTGGCGCGAATGCGATCGCCTTCGGTGATGACGAGCCCTTCCAGGAGGCGGGCGACGTAATCCTCGCGGCCCTTGCTGCGACCGCTGCTGTCGGACGGCGCCAGCTTCACCCGGACGGCCGGCGCATACGCCGCCGCCTCCAGCCGCACCCGACCGCCCAGGGCGATTTTGGCGTTGTCACGCGTCAAGCCGTCGATCTGCACGATGGCCTTGCCGCGATCGTCGGGAAACGCCGGCATCACTTTGGCGACGGTCTCGCGCTCGCCGATGATGCGGACGACATCGCCCGCACCGATACCGAGCTCGGTCATGTCGGCGGGATCGAGACGGGCCACGCCGCGGCCGACATCCTTGGGCAGAGCCTCGGCGACCTTGCGCACGATCTCGTATCTGTCGCTGTCGGGTCGGTGTGCGGCCGCGTTCTTGTCATCCATGGCATGCCTCGTTGGCCAGGTCGCGGAAACCGCCCAGCTTGAGAACCATATCGTCGTCGGTAAGCTTGAAATGCGATTTGAGGTCCGCCATGCGCTCGTCGAGCGCCATCAGCGCCAGGCCGAGACGTTCGACTTCGTCCTCGCTGAGCAGGCCGGAATCGACGCGCCGGATCGCCTGTTTCTCGACCAGCTGGCGCAAGGTATCGACCACGATCAGCACCAGCTTGACGAGATCATCGCCGGTCCGTTCGGGATCGGGAACCGCGCGGAATGCCACGGCGGTCATGGCGGCGCCTCGGTCACGAAGGAATAAGGCGGCCAAGGTCCGGTCATCGACGCCTGGTATTGTGGATGACTGGCGGCGAAGTTTTCCAGTGCCGCCGTGAAATGCGCGATGCGGTTGCGCCCGATCAGGCAGGACACGCGATAGCCCGAAATCGCCGCCGGCGTGCAATCGACGCCATCGACGACCGGCGCCAGACCTTGCCGCAGCAGGCACGCCAGACGGGTCGCCTCGCTGGCGCGCGCCTTCTCGCGGCGATGGAGCTGCAGACGGCGCTGCAGATAGGCCGTGCCGCGGCCGTCGCTGACGCGCAGCGGCATCGGCTGATCGATGACATCGCTCGCATCGGCGATCAGCAACGCCATCTCGACCTTGCCGTGCAATCGTGCCAAATCGGCAAGAATATCGGCGGCACGCTGGGTCAGCAGCTGCCACAATGCCTCGACATCGGCGCTGAACGTGCCAAAGCGCATCGGCAGCACGGTGTGCGCCACCATCAGCCGCTCCAAAACCCGCTCGTGGCAGCGCACGTTTTGCGCATTTGCCGAAACGCCGCTGGGCGACATACTCACGGCCGCCGCAAATTCCCCACACGACACCGCTATGACATCGGCAGCATCGAGCCCTTCGCCCGGAAGGACGGCAAATTTGGCCGCATCAACGACGCCATAGACATAAAGCATCTTAGTTCGCCCTGTGTTCGGAAGGTTTGACCGCGGGGTGCTGGAATTTGGCGACGGTATCGTAGGACGCCACCAAGACCTTCAGGCCGACATAGACGAGATCGACGCCGGCCAGCGATATCATCGCCTCGCCCCACAACACGACGCCCTTATTGAGGGCGCGATCGAGCAGGTCGGCCAGATCGAGTTCGTCGTCGCCCAAGCAAATGCTCATGTCACGCCTCGAGACTGCAATCGGCAAAATTGAACGGCGGCCATGGTCCGGTTACGTCGCAGTGATAGCCGAGCGGTTCGAGCGCTTTCATCACCGCCTCGATCCGCTCGAAAAACGGCGCCTCCTGTGCCTGCATCACCAGATAGGCGCCGTTCCACACCATCTCGTCGCAACGACCGGTGACGGCGGGCGCCTGCAGTTTCATCGCGGCCTCACCGTGCGACAGCTCACGCAAGCAGCGGCGAAGATCCTCAAGGTCGTGCGCCAGGGTGCGGTCGATCTCCCGCTCGCGCATTTGCGCCATGCGGCGGCGCAGGAAAAACGCCTTGCCCTGCGGTGCACCCGACAATTCCTTTTCGGCCGCCGAAAGCGCCGGCGAGACGGCGCCGATGCCGCCGCCCAGCACGTCGCGATCGCAGAAAATCTTCACGCCCCATTCGCGGCTGCCATCGAGCCGCTGCAACGCTTCCACCAGAAATCCGCGATGCGCCGCGATCGCGCTTCGAATGCCGCCGTCGTCGCAGAACACGGTTCCGAACCGCAGCGGCAACACCGTCTGCCGTCCGACGACCGCCTGCAGTACGCCATGATGGGCCAAGACCGCGGCCTTGGCGGTATCGGGATCACGCATTTCCACATCGAGGCCGGCAGCCAGCTCACTCGCCAGTGCGCCAATACCGCCTTCGGCTACGATGCGAACCGCCGCACCGCCGATACCAGCCGGCGAATCCGCCACGCCATCGCCGCGGACCAGCCCGTAGACGTAGACATGCGGTTGAATGCTGGCGCCAAGCTCAGGCAGCGGCATCGTAAGCGGGCTCCTGACGTTTGGCGGCGACGACGATGGTGCGATGGGCCTCGCTGTGCACGGCGCCGGCACAGAGCGATAAAACGCGATAGGCCTCGGACAATTGCTCGAGACTGGGACCGGTGGCGTTGGGGCCCGTCAGATCGGGATGCACCCCTTTGACGGCGCGATGATAGGCTTGGCGCAGATCGGCCGGGCTGGCACCGGGAGCGACCGCCAGCAGGTGCATCGCATCATCCAAGGCGGTGGGCGCAATCATCTCCATTTCGATGGTGGCAAAGCAGCACGGTGCCAGCGGACCTATCAGGCGGAACGAAATCCGCCCACCATGGGTGGCGTCGAGTTCTTCCAGCAGTTCATCGAGGGCGTCGAGATCCGCCGTCGGCACCAGCAGCGCCACCTGCAATACGATGCGATCGTCCGTCGGCGGATAAGCGATGGCATCGCCGGCAAGCGTGCGCAGCGACCCGAGCAGCGAATTGGCGAGACCCGTCCGCCGCGCCTCCAAGGCCTGCTTGACGCGGTCGCCGATGGCGAGGCGCAATGCCTCGTCGGGCCGCTCCATCCATTGCCGCTTGAGGGCGACGATGACGTCCTCCTTGGCGATTTCCGACAAGATCGCCGCGGCGTCCCATTTGGCGACGACTTCCATCTGGACGCAGCCTGCCACCCGGTCGAAAGCGGCCGCGATCTCGGGACCGCCGCTCACCAGCATGGCATGGACATCGTCCTCCTCCGCCACCTGCGTGCCAAATCGCACCGGCAGCACGGGAGACACCGCCAGGATGCGCTCGACCAGGCGCTGATGCGCCAACAGCAGGGGCATCAAGACTTCTCGACCCTGCCCCGCCGTTTCGACCGCGTGACCGACAACCGCCGCAAACGGCTTCTCGCCGATCATCCGCATCCGGACCGATGCAACGATCGCTTCCACCGCCTCGAAAATCCCCGGTTCCATTGGCACGATGGCATAGACCGAAAGCGGCGTGCGGCTGTCGGATGCGGTCATGGACGGTGCTCCGCGACGGGAGGATTGGCGATCAGGGATTCGAGGCGGTCGAGCCGCTCCTGGAGCCGGCGGTTCTCCTCCGCTGTCACCTTCGCCTGGGTCGAGAGATAGGGATCGCTCTCCCACCAGTTGATGCCCATTTCGATCGCCTTATCGACGGAGGCGATCAGCAGGCGCAGACGGATATTGAGCAGCTCGACGCCGACCAGCGAAATCGTGATATCGCCGGCGATTACGACGCCCTTGTCGAGAATCCGGTCGAGGATGTCGGCCAGTGCCGTGCCTTCGACCGAATGTTCCAACCGTCCTACGGCCATGCCCAAACTCCCACGGCTTGCGGCACTACAGATGGTCGCCGACCTGCCCGCGCAAATAGCGATCGCCGCGATGGTAGTTGATGATGTCGCCGGCCTCGTCGAGCGCGACCTCGTAATTCGCCAGAATATCGGTCGAGGCCGGGATGCGATGGAGTTCGACCACCACGATCGACAGCTGCCAATGATCGCCGATCTTTTCCAACCCGGCGATGCTGTCGACCTGGCAACCGGTCAGCGCCGCCAGTTCGTCGCGCGCCCACGCCGCAATCGCCGCCGCGGCGGGATGACTGTGCTGCACGGCAGCGCTCTCATCCTGTCCCGCAAACACGGGCCCGGAGGCTGTCGGCTCCGGATGGTTCACGTCAGTCGTCATTTTTTGCCTCCCGGATTTGTTTCAACCGCTCCAACAGTTCGGCCTCGCGCGCTTCGTATTCGTCGATGCCGATCTTGCCCATGTCGAGATCGATCTCGAGTTCGGCAAGCGCGCCCGTGATCTTGCCTTCGTCCCAGCGCTCGGCATCCACTTGCTGTGCCACGGTGCGCGCAAGCCAGAGAACGCCATCGATCGGCCCCATGACGGGTAATGAAGCGAGACGGCCGAGGATCGTCATGCCCCGTCCTCCCAGCTGACGACGATGCTGACAAAATTGTAGGGCGGCACCGGCCCGACATATTTGAACATCAGCCGATCGCCGAATTCGGCGTCGAGACGCTTCACCGCCTCGTCCATGGCGGCGCCGTTGGCCCGGTCGATCAGGAACGCGGCGTTCAGCACCATGCGGTCGCTGATGACCTTGTTCGACTTGGTCTTGTGCGAGAACGGCCTGAGCCGCGACAGGATCGCCTCTTCGTCGCGCGCACGGATGGCGTTCAACGCCTTCTCGACCTCCTCCCCGAGCGCGATGCGTTCGTAATAGGTCTCCTCGGGCGTGCGCCCCTGCAGCGAGGCGCGCAACTTGCGCACCTTGTCGTTGTCGCGCACGACCTCCTCGAAGGCAACTCCGTCATGCCAGAACGCCTTCAGTCCCAGTTCGATCCGGCCGCGCATTTCCTCGAGCAGCGCCACGAACTCGTCGTAGCGCGTCGCCAACAGCCGCTCGACGATTGCCGCATCGCCACTGGCGATGGTGCCGAAGCGGACCGGCAGAATGTCGTACTCGGTCATGATCTCTTCGAGCACGACCGTGTGCGCCATCATGTTGCGGCGGCTGCTGTCGTACTCCATCACAGGCGAAGCGGAGACCGCCGCCGCCAGCCGGCGATACGGCACGGTGCGCACCACATCGCCGCGTTCGCCGATGCCGCGCGCCTTGAACTCGCGCGCTTCGGGACAGGTCAGGATCGCGTAGAGATAGCAGCCCTCGGCCGTATCGGTGTCCTTGGCCTTGCGGTCGGCGGGATAGCGCTGCGCGACCCTGGCGGCGAGCGGAGGAGCGTTCATTTTTTCGCCTTCTTCCGCATCCGAATCTCGAGCACACCGTTGTTGTAGGTGCGGGTCAGGCTGGCGGCATCGACTTCGACCGGCAGCATGATTTCCTTGGCGTAGCTGCGTTCGCCCTTCGATTCGATCGTCAGCATGTCGCCCTTGATCTCGACGGCGATCTCGCTCTCCTTGGCGCCGGGAAGTTCGGCCGTCACCACGACGTCGTCCTTCTCGTCGAAGACGTCGGCCAAAGGTTCGCGCACTTCGTCGACGACGAAGCCTTCGCGGCTGGGATGAACATTGCCGAAGCGTTCCACCGTCGCCGCAGCATCGCCGCCGATGCCGGTGCGGATGGTGAAACCGTAGACGCCGCGCGCTTTGTCGCCGAGGCCCTTGACGTTGAACTCGCCCTGGCCGGAATGGGCGCCGCCGCTCTCCGCCAATTTGCTCAGCAGCCCGACCGCCTCGCCGAGGCTGCCGAACAGGCCGCCGATGTCGAATTCAGGTTTGCCGTGATGTCCGCTGCCTTTACCGCGACCCGTCATGATGTCCTCCTCAATATCCAAGCTGGATGGTTCGATTGCGCACCGGTGCGTGCTCACGCGTTTCCGCAAGTCCGGCGGCGTGGCCGCTGGCATGGCCGCTGCGACTTGCGCTTTTCTCGGTCGGCGTCGCGTCGAGCAGCGGCCGCAACACGTCGATTTCCTCGCGCACCTTGACGAGCTTCTGGTCGGTCGCCTTCAGCCGCACGTCCCAGAGGCTGCGTTCGCGTTCGAGCCGGGCACGTTCATTCTCGAGCCGCGCAAACCGGTTCGCGACCTGATGGCGCTCCTTCGATTTGGCGTCGCGCACCAAGGTCTGCAGCGTTACCAGGCTCGCCATCGTCCGCGGCGCCTTGCGTTTGGTCAGGTTCATGTTTCTCCTCCCGCAACGCGTTCGTCCGGCCCGCCACGCGGCGTCCGGGACAGTGGCGTTCGATCAGACTGAGCAGCATTTTGTAGCGTTCGGCCCGGCCGCCGCGCGTTTTGCCGCTGAGCGCCGTCTTGGAGCCTAGAATGTCGATGCAGACCTGCACGAACTGGCTGTCGTCGATCGCGGGCCGCAGCTTTTCCTGCGCCATGATGCGGCAGATCATCACCGAGGCGCGCAGCGTCGGCGTCTGCTCGTACTCGCCGGTCTCGCGAAACTCGCGCACCACATCGACCACAGGCGCGACACGGGCAGCAGGAAGACCGCAGCGGGCCGCGGCAATGGCGATTTCGAGATCGCGATCGGCATAGCCGACATCGATGGTGATGATGCGATCGCCAAGCGCATCCTGAGCGTCGTGGACGCCGGCATATTCCTGCGGATTGGACGTGAAAATCACGCGGAA
>NZ_JBWZET010000317.1:0-40772 GCF_056722145.1 Rhizomicrobium sp.
GAATGACGCTGCCGCGGAAATTGATCACGCTGCCCGCGATCGGGGCCGAGCCGGGCACGGCGGTTTCGGGCAGCCGATCGAGGATTTCGCACACCAGATTGGCCTCAAGCGCGAATGTCTCGCCACCAAGATCGAAGGTCAGAACCTTGATCTGTCCGTCGTCGTCCCAGAGTATTTCGCTATCTTTGGTCATGGCGTCAGCCGGCTGCGCGCAGCCGGTCCTCCGGTTGCTGGCCGGCGGCCACCAGATGGGGCACGTCGAGGATGAGCGCGACACCGCCGTCGCCGAGAATGGTGGCACCCGAGAAGGTGCCGATGCCGGCGTGGAAGCGCGACAGCGGCTTGATCACGGTCTGGTGGTCACCCAGGATCTGGTCGACGACGAGGCCGACCCGTTCGCTGCCGGTCGAAACCACCACGATCTTCTGGTAGCGATCCGGCGGCGTGGCGGTGGCGAAAAGCTCGCGCAGCCGGATGAACGGCACCAACTGGCCGCGCAGCGTCAGGAAGGAACGCCCCTGGCTGCGCTGATCCTGGTCGCTGGTCAGTTCGACGCATTCCTCTACGGAGGCGAGCGGAATGACGTAGCGGCCTTGTCCGACGCGCACCAGAAGCCCGTCGATGATGGCGAGCGTCAGCGGGATGCGCAGGTCGATCATCGATCCGGCGCCGGGGATCGACGACAGCTCGATGGTGCCGCGCAGGGATTCGATGGTGCGCTTGACCACATCCATGCCGACGCCGCGCCCGGACAGGTTTGAGACCTTCGCCGCAGTGGAAAATCCGGGCTTGAGGATCAGCTGATAGACGTCGTGGTCGCTGAGCGGCGCGCCGGGGGCGATCAGGCCGTTTTCTTCGGCCTTGGCGCGGACGCGGGCGCGATCGATGCCGCGGCCGTCGTCGCCGACGGTGATCACGACTTCGGTGCCGGCCTGGCGCGCCGAAAGCTGGATGCGCCCGGTCGTCGGCTTGCCCGCGGCCTTGCGTTCGGCAGGGCTTTCGAGCCCGTGATCGGCGGAGTTGCGGATCAGGTGGATCAAGGGATCGGCGAGGCGTTCGATCACCGTCTTGTCGAGTTCGGTGGTCTCGCCGTCGGTGACGAATTCGATGTCCTTGCCGGTCTCGCGTGCCAGATCGTGGATCAGGCGGCGGAAACGCCCGAACAGCTGGCTGATCGGCACCATGCGCACGACCATCATGGAATCGCGCAGCATCGAGGCAAGGCGCTCGATTTCCTCGGCGACCGAACGCAGATTGGTGTCGGTGGTGCCGGCCGAGACCTGCTGCAGCCGCGACTGGGCGATCATCAGTTCGCCGACCTGATCGAGCAGCTCGTCGAGCCTTGTCGCCGGCACGCGCACGGTTTCCGCCGCCATCGGAATGCGGGATTCGAACTTTTCGGCCGGCTCGTCGGCACTAACCTTAACCGCAGCGGCCGGCGCCGCCTCGGCGATCTCCTCGATCTTCAGCACCATGTCGTCGATCACGAACAGGAACACCTCTTCGATCACCGAGCGCGGCTGGCTGGTGAGGAGACGGACGTCCCAGGCGAGATGGCATTCGGTCGGCATCAGCGCCGGCAACTCGGGAATGGCCTCGGTCACCGCGACGATCTCGGCCTCGCCGAGGGCGCGCAACTCGTCGAGCAGCGCCAGCGGCCGCGTGCCGTTGACGAGGCAGTCGACGGGCAGCGCGAAGCTGATGCGCCAAGCCGTGGAGGAGGTCACGCGTGGGGGGGGTGCTGTCTCCACGTCCATGGCTTGGCGCAATCCGGCGAGCAGGGCTTCGCCGCCCTCGGCGCGCGCGTCGGGGCGTTCTGCCAGGGCGCGCATGTGATCGAGGGCCGCCAGCACCGCGCCGATCAGGCGGGGCGTGGCTGCGACCTCGCCTTTGCGGACGCGATCGAACGCGGTCTCGCAATGATGGGTAAAGTCGGCCAGGGCCTGATAGCCGAACATCGCGCCTGAGCCCTTCAGGGTGTGCAGGGCGCGAAAAACGGTGGCGACGAGTTCACCGTCGCCGGGGCGGTTCTCGAGATCGAGCAGGCCCTGTTCGAGGGTTTCGAGCAGTTCCTGGGACTCGGTGCGGAAAACGTTCTGGGGATCGGTGGTGCTCATCGCGCCAATACCTTCTGAACGACGCGGACGAGCTGCTCGGCGTTGAACGGCTTGGTGATCCAGCCGGTGGCGCCGGCGGTCTTGGCCTCGCGCTTGGCGGCGTCGGTGTTTTCGGTGGTGAGGAAAAGGATCGGCACGCCGGCGTAGGCCGGCAGCTTGCGCAGCTCGCGGATCATCACGAGCCCATCCATGTTGGGCATGTTGAGGTCCGTTATAATAAGGTCGAAGCGGGTGTGGGTGGCGCTGGCCAGCCCTTCGACGCCATCGCCGGCGCCGCTGACCTCGAAACCGGCACCGCTGAGCGTGATCTTGACCGCCTGGCGGATCGAGGCGGAGTCATCGACCGAAAGGATCGCGGCCATCAGCCGTTCTCCCGGCCAAGCCAGAAGCCGCGATCGTCGGGCCGGACCAGAAAACCGCCGCGTTCGAGTACGTCGGCCAGGTCGCCATCGGCGGGCTGCTGCAGCGACAGGGATTTTCCGGTGGCGGCAGCGTGGCGGCGGGCGGCTTCGATCGTCTGCACCAGCGTGACATCGGGGTCGCTGACAGTGGCAAGATCGACGACGACGGCATCAGCGCGCGTCAGAGCATCCAGCAAGCGCCGATGAATGGCGGTGATCGCGCGGATGTCACCTGGACCGGTGAGTTCGACCGGCATTGCCCCAACTCGACCCATAACGGCCTCCCCCGATGCGCGACCGAGCGCGCTTGGTTTGCTAAAGCCGGCGTACCGTAAATGTGGGAATTCAACCGCGGCTTACACGGCAGAAACCGGTGATAGCTGCGAAACGCGTTTGCCCGTCGTGGGCACAGGACAGATTGTCACGAACAAACAGGTTATCGAGCGAGGGCTGGTTCGTTTCGTCTACAACAAAACAATGTCACCCCATCACTGGTTCAGCAGGCTGGGCGTGTACAACCTCTGAATTCGACGGGTGCGCGACATTCAGCGTCGCATCGATATCACGCTTGTTTGTTCCGGTCGGCCCCAAAACATCTGTACTGTTGGCGCGCACTGGCTAAGCGACCATCTGTCGATTGCAACGGGCGGCGGACGAATTGGGGACATTCCAATCCATGAAGGCGCAATTGCCGAAAAAGGCGAACGAGATCGACCGCGAGATCGGACTGCGATTGCGCAAATGGCGCCTGGCACAAGGCATGGAAGCGGGTGAGCTGGCCGACCGTCTGGGCGTGACTTATCAACAGCTGCGCAAATACGAGAAGGGCATGACCAGGCTGGCGGCGTCGCGTCTCTACGAAGTTGCCCAGACCTTGAATGTGCCGATCCATTGGTTTTTCCGCGAACCCGGCCTGGACGGCGAAGAGCCCTCACAATCGGCCATCATCGCATGCGATGCGACGCCAAAGCCCCGCATGGCGCGCAGCCGGTGACGTACCCTCGACAGCGAGACGCCACCGCGACGTGCGTTGCTGTAACCCTGCCGTGATGACCATGGACTGCACCAGCCCGCCCCCGATCCGTCCCGATGTGTCCACCGCGATTTTCGGGCCGTGTGCGACGCATTGGCTGATCCGCCAGATGAAGGACCGGTGGGCGCTGCCCGTGCTCAGCGCCCTGCGGGTGTCGCCGCGCCGCTTCTCCGAGTTGCGCGAGGAGCTTCAGCCGGTGTCGCCGCGGATGCTGGGGCGGACCTTGCGCAAGCTGATCCAGATCGGGTTCGTGAAACGGACGGCAACCGGAATGCCGACGCAGACCCGCTACGAACTGACTGAACTGGGTCGTTCAGTTGCGCCGCCCTTCGCCCGTCTGTTGTTCTGGACGCGGCACAATGTCGAGCGCGTCGAGGCCGCAAAGGCCGGTAATGCCAGCCGGCGAGACCGTGAAACCTGAGGCGCGGTCAGCCGAGTTCGGCGATGCGATCGAACTCGGCCAGCGCCGGGTCCGCCGCATTGGCGATGTAGGCCGCCACGATGGCGGGGGCGTTGGCGTTCATCCAGTCGAACAGATCCTTGATGTGTTCGAGCAGCGAGCGCCCGAGCGACGTCAGCCGGTAGGTGTTCTGAAGCGCCGGGGTGTCGGCTTCTTCGCGAACGATGAGGCCGTTGCTCTCGAGCTTTTTCAGCGACAGGATCAGCATGCGCTCGGAAATCGGCGCCAGCGCCTTGCGGAATTGCGAGAAGCGCAAGGGCCCGACATGCATGGCGCCCAACACCGGCAACGTCCATTTGTCACCGAAATGCTCGAGGAACCAGCGCGCCGGACATTCGTCAACTCTGCCCGCAATGCGATTGGGGCATGTGCTGCACAAAAACTGATCCGTTTCGAGACTGGCGCAAATCATCGCATTCCAAAGCCGGGTTTCGAATTATATCGGTTATACGTACTGAGATTCCGGGAATTTGGAAGGACTGCGGGGGTGGGTTCTCGCAAACTGCTTATACTTCTCGCTAATGGCATATCGGCGCATGGGGTCGTTCCGGCGCCAGGCATCGGTCGGGATCGGCCATGACCATCCCGGAGCGCAACGAGCAGGGCGGCGACCTCGACAATTTTGCGGAGGCTTATGGCCGGTTCCTTCCGGGTGCCAAGGTGGTGCCGCCGACCGATCGCAAATCATTCCGCTGGTCCGGCCAGCATATGATGGCCAAGGGCCGGTCGCTGTGGCGCGCCCGCCTGAACGGCAATCTCACCACCCAGGCGATTTGTGACAAAAGTTTGTTCGGCTTGATCGTGCCGCGGTCGGGTGGTGTCCAGACCACCGTGCGCCGGCGCAAGGTGATGGCAACCCCGGGGCAGATTCTGATCCTGCATTGTCCCGAGGTGCGCGATTTCGAGGCGCTGTGTGCCGACGGCGAACATGCCCGCACGACGATGAACTGGCATGTGCCCGATTGGCAGGGCGTGTTCGCCTCGCTCTACGAGGATAATCCGGAAAAGTGTCTCGACTTCGATTCCGTACTCGATTTCGGCGAAAAGCGGAGGGCGGTGTTTTTCCGCCTGCTCGATGCCGTGATCCACGACATGGCCGGCCCGCTGCCCGATCTTGGCTTGGCGTCGGTGCTGATGAACGAAGCGCTGCTGCGGCTGGTGTTCGAGAAGGCCAACATCGACTACGGCATCACCGGGGCGCGGGCGCGCGAAAAGGCGTTGCCGCGGCATGTGCGGCTGGCGATCGAGTACATGCGCGCCAATATCGGCCAACCGATCGCGATCCGCGATGTCGCGGTGGCATGTCGCGTTACCGTCCGCACGCTTGAGACGGCGTTCCGCGCCCATCTCGCGACCACGCCGCTGGCTTATCTGCGGCACATCCGGCTCGAGGCGGTCCACCATGAGCTGGCAAGCGGCGGCGCTGCCCTGCCGATCTCCGCCATCGCCCGCTGCTGGGGCTTCGTCGACATGGGACGTTTCTCGGCGCGCTACCGTCAGGCGTTCGGCGAGCTGCCATCGGAAACCCTGCGCCGGCGGTGACGTCTGGCGATCTGTCGCCCCGCCCGCCTAGAAGCGCAACACCCTGACCGGAGACCCCGCCTCGTTTCGACCGGCACCGGGTGGGCGGGAGATCAGGTAGTCGCTCGCCGCCAGGGCTTTTTGCGCGCCGGAATCCTGATCGCGCAGCGGCTCAACCGCGGCGCCGTCGGACTTGGCGCGCAGGAAGGTATGGCGATCGCCGCCGGCGTCGAGCGGGGTGAGGCAGGGCAGGGTGCTCCACGCCCAGGCCGTCGCCGTATCGTGGCCCGCCAAGCCGGTGAGGAGCGGCGCCAGGAACAGGCGTGCGGTGACAAGCGCCGACGTCGGATTGCCGGGCAGGCCGACAACGAAGGTCGTGCCGATCCTGCCCAGCCACACCGGTTTGCCGGGACGGATCGCGACCTTGGAAAAGACGAGCTGCAGATCGTGGCCCCCAAACATCGCCTTGGCGAAATCCTTTTCGCCCACCGAGGCACCGCCGGTCACCACCACGACATCGGCATCCGCGAGGGCTTCCGACGCGGCCTGCTGCAACCGGTCAAGATCGTCGCCACAGATCCGGGTGCCGGTGACACGGCCGTGCCAGCGCCGGGCCAGGGCCGCGAGTGCGACGGTGAGGCTATCGGGAATGTGATGCGGCGCAGTGCTCGCCAGCCCAGGAGGTTTCAACTCGTCGCCATTGGCGAGGATGAAAACGCGCGGCAGCCCGATGACGCTGACGCTCGCCCGATCGGCGGCGGCCACGGCGACCAGGCGCTGCGGATTGAGCGGCGCGCCGGCAGCAACCAGCACATCGCCGACGGCAAAGTCGGAGCCCGCCGCACGAATGTGGCGCGCCTTGCCGAGCGGTTGGTGGAAGCGGGCGCGCGCGTCCTCGGCAAACACATCTTCCTGGATGATGACGCGGTCGGCTCCGGGCGGAATGGCGGCGCCGGTGAACACGCGCACGCAGCTCGCGGGGGCGATCGGGCCCGGCACGCCGCCGCCGGCAAATGATTTTGCGCCGACCGGCAAGGTGACCGGCAGTGTCGTCAAATCCGCCTCGCGCACGGCATAGCCATCCATCGCCGAGACTGCGAACGGCGGCGAATTGCGGTTGGCAACCACCGGCGCGGCGAGAATCCGGTCGTCGGCCTCGTCGAGGCGCACGGTTTCGGCCGCAAGCGGCGTGGCCAGATCGGCAACCTGCCGGGCGGCGTCTTCGAAGCTGATCATGGCGATACCCGCCGCGCCGGCGCCGCCTCCTGGTTGGCGAAGGCGGTGAGCCGGTCGAACGAGCGGATTTTCACCACGCCGCCGTCGGTGGTCACGCCGATGTTCCGCAACTTGCGAAGCGCGCGCGACAGCGTTTCCGGCGTCATGCCCAGAAGCGTGGCGAGATCGCGTTTGGAGCCCGGCAGCGTGAACTGGGTCGTTCCTTTGGCTTGCGGCGCGTGATCGAGGAAATAGCGGGCGACGCGCGAATCCGCGTCTTCGGTTTTCAGGCGCTTCAGTTGGTGCATTAGGAGCCGCCAGTGCGACGCCAGCAGGCGGGCCTGCGAAGCTGCAAACGTCGCCTCCTGCCCGAGAAGCTGGCGATAGTCCTTGGCGGCGATCAGCAGCGCCAGCACGTCGGTCGTGGCGCGGCCGGTGACCATGTAGGGCAGCTCGAGCAGGGCCGGCGGGATGAGGACGATTTCGCCCGGCCCCATGAAATCGGCGATGGTCGAATCGTCGCCGTTGCCGCTGTTCAGCGCCACGCGACCCTCGACAAGCGCATATACGTAGTGGGCCGTGTCGCCCTCGCGAAACAGGATCGAGCCTTGCCCGATGCGCTGGAAACCGGCGATTTCGGCGAGGCGCCGCCGCAATGCGAGCGGCAGGCCGGCGAAAGCCGGAATGGCGTCAATGCCCTTGAAGACGTCGTTCGTCATGGTCTCCCCTGCGACAACAGGTATAATACATACTTCTATTCGGACTTGATATCTATCAAGCATAGCCTTGTGATAAAACAGGAGCTGTGCGGCATGAAGTCCAACGTCTCCGGTCCGGTCCCTCTGGCGGCCCCCGCACGGGCGTTTCGCGCGCCCCGGGCCGCAGGGGCGCGACCCATCCTGCCGCCAAAAAGCCATTCCCGAAACACTTGCTCAAGGAGGCCGTGACCATGGCGCCGAAACTGATTGACGATTGGCGGCCCGACGACGCGGCGTTCTGGAACGCCAGCGGCAAGGCGGTAGCGAACCGCAATTTGTGGCTGTCCATTCCGGCGTTGCTGCTGTCGTTTGCCGTCTGGATGGTGTGGTCGGTAGTGGTCGCCAAGCTGCCGTCGGTCGGTTTCGCCTACAGCACCGACCAGTTGTTCTGGCTGGCGGCATTGCCCGGCGTATCGGGCGCGGCGCTGCGCATCGTCTACAGTTTCATGGTGCCGGTGTTCGGCGGCCGGTTGTGGACGACGTTGACGACCGCCTCGCTCTTGATCCCGGCGGTCGGCATCGGGCTGGCGGTGCAAAGTCCGGCGACGCCCTATTGGATCATGCTGGTGCTCGCCTTGTTGTGCGGCTTCGGCGGCGGCAATTTCGCCTCGTCGATGGCGAACATCTCGTTCTTCTACCCGAAACGGAAAAAGGGCAACGCGCTTGCGCTCAATGCCGGGCTCGGCAATCTCGGCGTCAGCGTCGTGCAATTCGCCGTGCCGCTCGTCATCACCGTCAGCCTGTTTGGAGCGCTGGGCGGCGCGCCGCACGCCACCGGCGGCAAGCTGTTTCTGCAGAATGCCGGCTACGTCTGGGTTCCGTTCATTGTCGTCAGTGCTCTGGCCTCATGGTTCGGCATGAACGATCTGTCGACCGCCAAGGCTTCGTTCGCCGATCAGGCGGTGATCTTCAAGCGCCCGCACAACTGGATCATGTGCTGGCTTTATACCGGCACGTTCGGCTCCTTCATCGGCTATTCCGCGGCCTTTCCGCTGCTCACCCACACCCAGTTTCCGAGCGTCAACGTGCTGCAGCTCGCCTTTCTGGGACCGCTGGTCGGCGCACTTTCGCGCTCGCTGACCGGCTGGCTCGCCGACAAGTACGGCGGCGCCAAGGTCACGCTTGCGGTGTTCGTGTTGATGATGCTGGGCACGATCGGCGTGGTCTACTTCCTCGGCAGCAAGAACTTCGACGGATTCTTCGCCAGCTTCATGCTGCTGTTCTTCGCCTCGGGCGTCGGCAATGCCTCCACCTTCCAGATGATCCCGGCGATCATGCGCAAGGAAATCGTCCGGCTGGAACCGCAGTTGCCGGCGGATCGCCAGATCAAGCAGGCGGAAAAAGAAAGCGCTGCGATCACCGGCTTTACCTCCGCCATCGCAGCATTCGGCGCTTTCTTCATCCCGAAGAGTTTCGGCTATTCGATCGCGGCGACGGGCGGCGCGGAAGCGGCGCTGTACGCCTTCCTGGTGTTCTATCTCTCGTGTCTCGTCGTCACCTGGTGGGTTTATGCGCGGCCCGGCGGGCTTCTGTTCGACGTTGAAGACACAGCCAGACGCAGCAGCACCAACGCTGTGGAAGTGGGGCCGCAACCATGAGCCATTTGCTCGATCGCCTGACATTCTTCAAGAAGTACGACGGCACCTTCTCCGATGGCCACGGCGTGACCACCAAGGAGGACCGCTCCTGGGAAAACGCCTATCGCCAGCGCTGGAGCCACGACAAGATCGTGCGCTCGACCCATGGCGTGAATTGCACCGGCTCGTGCTCGTGGAAGATCTACGTCAAGGGCGGCATCGTCACCTGGGAAACCCAGCAGACCGATTATCCGCGCACGCGGCCCGGCCTGCCCAATCACGAGCCGCGCGGCTGCGCCCGCGGTGCGTCGTACTCCTGGTATCTCTACAGCGCCAACCGTCTCAAGCATCCGATGATCCGCGGGCCGCTGGTGCGGCTGTGGCGGGAGGCGCGCAAGACCAAGGCCCCCGTCGCTGCCTGGGCCTCCATTGTCGAGACCGCCGATAAGCGCAAAGCCTATACGTCGCGCCGCGGTCTTGGCGGGTTCATTCGCGTCAAATGGGACGAGGCGAACGAGATCATCGCCGCCGCCAACGCCTACACGATCAAGAAATACGGCCCCGACCGCATCGCCGGTTTTTCGCCCATTCCGGCGATGTCGATGGTGTCGTATGCGGCCGGCACACGCTACCTCTCCCTCCTGGGGGGCGTGTGCCTTTCCTTCTACGACTGGTATTGCGACTTGCCGCCGTCGTCGCCGCAGACCTGGGGCGAGCAGACCGACGTGCCCGAGAGCGCCGATTGGTATAATGCCGGCTTCCTGCTGCTGTGGGGCTCGAATGTGCCGCAGACCCGCACGCCCGATGCCCACTTCTATACCGAGGCGCGCTATCGCGGGGCCAAGAGCGTCGTGATCTCGCCCGACTATTCGGAAGCGGCGAAATTCGGCGATCTATGGCTGCATCCCAAGCAGGGCACCGACAGTGCGCTGGCGATGGCGTTCGGCCACGTCATCCTCAAGGAATTCCACATCGACCGCCAGGTGCCGTATTTCACCGACTACTGCCGCCGCTACAGCGACATGCCTTTCCTGGTGCGGATCGTCCAAAAGGACGGCCGCTTCGTGCCCGAGCGGCTGTTGCGCGCCAGCGATTTCGACGGCGGTCTCGGCGAGAGCAACAATCCCGATTGGAAGACCGTCGCCTTCGATCGAAGCGGCGCGGTGGTCGTGCCCAACGGCTCGATCGGCTTTCGCTGGGGCGAAAAAGGCAAGTGGAACCTGGAACAGAAGGCGGGTGGCGCGGAAACGCCGCTGACGCTGTCGGCCCTCGACTCGCGCGACGACGTTCTGCCGGTCGCGTTTCCGTATTTCGGCGGTCGTCATCACGACTATTTCACCGGCACCGGCCACGACGAAGTGTTGCCGCGCCATGTGCCGGTGAAGAAGCTGAGGCTTGCCGATGGCGAAGCCTATGTCACCACCGTGTTCGACCTTCTGTGTGCGAACTATGGCGTCGATCGCGGCCTCGGCGGCGGCAATGTCGCCAGCTCGTTCGATGACGATGTGCCGTATACGCCGGCCTGGCAGGAGAAAATCACAGGCGTGCCGCGCAGCCAAGTGATCGCCACCGCGCGCGCCTTCGCCAAAAATGCCGAAAAGACCGACGGAAAATCGATGGTCATTCTCGGCGCCGGTATCAATCATTGGTACCACATGGACATGAACTACCGCGGTATCATCAACATGCTGGTGATGTGCGGTTGCGTCGGCCAGGAAGGCGGTGGCTGGTCGCATTATGTCGGCCAGGAAAAGCTCCGGCCGCAGACCGGCTGGACGCCGCTGGCATTTGCGCTCGATTGGGCCCGGCCGCCGCGCCATATGAACGCGACCTCGTATTGGTATGCGCACAGCGACCAGTGGCGTTATGAAACGCTCGCGGTCGACGAAATCCTGTCGCCGCTTGCCAGCAAAAAGGAATGGTCCGGCAGCCTGATCGATTTCAATGTCCGCGCCGAGCGCATGGGCTGGCTGCCGTCGGCGCCGCAACTCGAGACCAATCCGCTCGAGGTGGCGCGCGCGGCGGAGGCGGCGGGCAAGGATGCAAAGGATTATGTCCGTGATGGGCTCGCCTCCGGCGACTTGAAGCTGTCGTGTCTCGATCCCGACAATCCGGCCAACTGGCCGCGCAACCTGTTCGTCTGGCGCTCCAACATCCTCGGCTCGAGCGGCAAGGGGCATGAGTATTTCCTCAAGCACCTGCTCGGCACCACGCATGGCGTGCAAGGCAAGGATCTTGGCGAAACCGGCGAGCAGAAGCCCGAAGAGGTCGTCTGGCACGACGATGCGCCGGAAGGAAAGCTCGATCTCGTCGTGACGCTTGATTTCCGCATGTCGACGACGTGTGTCTACTCCGACATCGTGCTGCCGACCGCGAGCTGGTACGAGAAGAACGACCTCAACACCTCCGACATGCATCCCTTCATTCATCCGCTGTCGGCCGCGGTCGATCCGGTGTGGGAAAGCCGCAGCGATTGGGAAATCTACAAGGGTCTCGCCAAGACATTCTCGGCCGTTGCGCCGGAAGTGCTCGGCAAAGAGAAAGACGTCGTGCTGGTGCCGCTGCAGCATGACACGCCGGGTGAATTGGGACAGGCGATGGGTGTCAAGGATTGGGGCCGCGGCGACGGCGCGCCCTTGCCCGGCAAGACGATGGCGAGCATCGCCGTGGTCGAGCGCGATTATCCCAATGTCTACGCACGGTTCACGGCGCTCGGTCCGTTGCTGACCGCGATCGGCAACGGCGGCAAAGGCATTGCCTGGAAGACCGAGCATGAGGTCGATCTCATCGGCAAGCTGAACGGCACCGTTGCGCAAGGCCCCGCCAAGGGACTGCCGCGCATCGAAACCGACATCGATGCCACCGAGGTGATCCTGTCGCTGGCACCGGAAACCAATGGCGAAGTGGCGGTCCGCGCCTGGGGGGCGTTGGGCGATATCACGGGGCGCGATCACACCCATCTCGCCGAAGCCAAGGAAGACGAGAAGATCCGCTATCGCGATATCCAGGCCCAGCCGCGGAAGATCATCTCATCGCCGACCTGGTCGGGCATCGAATCCGAGAAGGTCTGTTACAACGCCGGCTATACCAACGTGCATGAGCTGATCCCCTGGCGCACGATCACCGGGCGGCAGCAACTGTTCCAGGATCACCCCTGGATGACGGCCTTCGGCGAGCAGCTGGTCGTCTATCGTCCACCGATCGATACCAAGACCATCAAGCCGATCATCGACGTCAAGGAGAATGGGCAGAAGCAGGTCGTGCTCAACTTCATTACGCCGCATCAGAAGTGGGGCATTCACTCCACTTACACCGACAATCTGTTGATGCTGACCCTGTCGCGTGGCGGACCGATCGTGTGGATGAGCGAGATTGATGCCAGGAAAGCCGATATCGTCGATAACGATTGGATCGAAGCCTACAACGCCAATGGTGCATTGGTGGCGCGCGCGGTGGTTTCGCAGCGCGTGCCCGAGGGCATGGTGATGATGTACCACGCCCAGGAGAAGATCGTGAATGTGCCGGGATCGGACGTGACGGGCACGCGCGGCGGCATCCACAATTCGGTAACCCGGACGGTCTTGAAGCCGACCCACATGATCGGCGGCTATGCCCAGCAGAGCTACGGCTTCAACTATTACGGAACCGTCGGGTCCAATCGCGACGAGTTCGTCATCGTGCGCAAAGTGACGAAGGTCGACTGGATGGAAGAAACAGCGGTGGAGGCCGTGTGATGAAGATACGTGCCCAAATCGCGATGGTGCTGAACCTCGACAAGTGCATCGGCTGCCACACCTGCAGCGTGACCTGCAAGAATGTGTGGACGTCGCGCGAAGGCGTCGAATACGCCTGGTTCAACAATGTCGAATCCAAGCCCGGCGTCGGTTTTCCGAAGGAATGGGAAAACCAGGAGAAGTGGAACGGCGGCTGGGAACTCGACGCGCAGGGACAGCTCAAGCCCAAGATGGGCGGCAAGCTGAAGGTGTTGTCGAAGATTTTCGCCAATCCCGACCTGCCGCAGATCGACGACTACTACGAGCCCTTCACCTTCGATTACGAGCATCTGCAGCAGGCGCCGGCGTCCAAATCGATGCCGACGGCGCGGCCGCGCTCACTGATCACGGGCGAACGCATGGAGAAAATCGAAGGCGGCCCCAATTGGGAGGAAATCCTCGGCGGCGAATTCGCCAAGCGCTCCAAGGATGCCAATTTCGAAGGCATCGAAAAGGCGATTCAGGGCGAATTCGAAAACACCTTTATGATGTACCTGCCGCGCCTGTGCGAGCATTGCCTCAATCCGGCCTGCGCCGCGGTGTGCCCGTCGGGCGCCATCTACAAGCGCGAAGAAGACGGCGTCGTTCTGATCGATCAGGACAAGTGCCGCGGCTGGCGCATGTGCGTTTCCGGCTGTCCCTACAAGAAAATCTATTACAACTGGCAATCGGGCAAATCGGAAAAGTGCACCCTGTGCTATCCGCGTCTGGAAGCCGGACTGCCGACGGTGTGTTCGGAGACCTGCGTCGGGCGCATCCGCTATCTCGGCGTGGTGCTCTACGACGCCGATCGCATTGCGGAAGCCGCGTCGGCGCCGGACGAGGGTGATCTTTACGAGTCCCAGCTCTCGGTTTTCCTTGATCCCAATGATCCGGCAGTGCAGGCGCAGGCAGAGGCCGATGGCGTGCCTATGGCGTGGATCGAATCCGCCAAGAAGTCGCCGGTGTGGAAGCTGGCGATGGAATGGAAAGTGGCGTTTCCGCTGCATCCCGAATACCGCACGCTGCCGATGGTATGGTACGTGCCGCCGCTGTCGCCGATCCAATCGGCCGCCGCACGCGGCGAAATCGATATCGAGAACGATCTTCCCGACGTGCGGTCGTTGCGCATTCCGGTGAAGTATCTTGCCAACCTGCTCACCGCCGGCAAGGAAGAGCCGGTCCTCCACGCGCTCGAACGCATGCTGGCGATGCGGGCCTATATGCGCAGCAAGACCGTCGATGGTGCGGCCGACGCCGGCGTGGCCGAGCGGGTCGGTCTGACGCCGGAGGCGATCGAAGAGATGTACCGCTATATGGCGATCGCCAATTACGAGGACCGCTTCGTCATTCCGACCTCGCATCGCGAACTGACCGAAGATGCCTACGATTTGCGCGGCTCGTGCGGCTTCACCTTCGGCGACGGCTGTTCGGGCGGCGCCAGGAAAGGCCCGGCGACGGTGTTCACGACGTCGCGGAAAGGGGGCTGAGATGGTGTCGCTCTACAAAATTATCAGCGCGCTCTTAAGCTACCCCACCGACGACTTGCAGCGCGGTGCAGCGGAAATCGCCGGCATCATGCTGCAATCGGATGGCTTGTCGGCGGAAACCCGTCGCGCGCTGGTCGGCTTGGCGCTTGATCTCAGCGGCCGCGATCTGATCGAGGCGCAGGAACGCTATGTCGATTTGTTCGATCGTTCGCGCTCGCTGTCGCTGCATCTGTTCGAACACGTCTACGGTGAATCGCGCGATCGTGGCCAGGCGATGGTCGACCTGCGCGAGCGCTATCGCGCTGCCGGGCTCGATATCGCCAGCAACGAGCTGCCCGATTATCTGCCGCTGCTGCTCGAATACCTTTCGCAGCGGCCTGAGGAGGAAGCCCGGCACTTGCTCGGGGAGGCCGCCCATGTGCTGCGCGCGATGCAGGAGCGGCTCAGCGAACGCGGCAGCGTGTATGCGCCGATCTTTGCCGCGCTCGAGGAATTGGGTCAGCGCGAACCACAAGCGGAAGAGCTTGAGGCGATGCGCCGCGCCAGCCTCGACGATCCGTCCGATCTGGCGGCGCTGGACCGCGTCTGGCAGGAAACCGAAGTGCAATTTGGCCCTGGCGGCTTTGACGAAACCGGATGCCCCGCGGCACGTCCGGCAGCGAGGGTGTGATGACCAGCATCAACACGTTTTTCTTCGGCCTTTATCCCTATCTGTGCCTGACCGTGTTCGTGGTCGGCAGCCTTTATCGCTTTGAGCGCGGCCAATACACCTGGCGCAGCCAGTCGAGCCAGTTGTTGCGCCGCCGCGAACTGCTGTGGGGTTCCAACCTGTTTCACCTCGGCATCCTTACCATCCTCGGGGGCCATTTCGTCGGCTTGCTGACGCCGGTGGTGGTGTGGGAAACGCTCGGCATCTCGCATACCTTCAAGCAGCTGATGGCGATGAGCGTCGGCGGCATTGCGGGCGTGTTCTGCCTCATCGGCCTGCTATTGTTGTTGCACCGGCGCGTGTTCGATTCCCGTATCCGCAAGACCTCGTCGTTCAGCGACATTGCGGTGTTGTTTCTGCTGCTCGCCCAGCTGCTGTTGGGGCTTTGCACCGTCGCGGTTTCCGCCCATCATCTCGACGGAGCCGAAATGGTGAAGCTGATGAACTGGGCCCAGCACATCGTGACCTTCCGCGCCGGCGCCGCCGATTACATTGCCGACGTGTCGATCATCTTCAAACTGCACATCGTGCTCGGCCTCGGCATCTTTTTGGTGTTTCCCTTCACCCGCTTCGTCCACCTGTTGAGTGCGCCGATCTGGTATATCGGCCGCCAGGGCTATCAAATCGTCCGCGTGCGGCGGAGCCGGTGAGCCGATGGCGGAGCGCGGCACAACGCTGGGCGTGATCCTCGCCGCGGGGGCGTCGAAGCGTTTCGGCAGCAACAAGGCATTGGCCGATCTGGGCGGCAAATCCATCCTCGCACATGTCGCCGCCCGCGCCGTCGCGCAGGTCGATGCCTTGGTTTTGAATGCCGCCGACGATGCCGCCGCAACCGGTCTGACCGTCGTGCCGGATCGCGTGCCCGGCGAAGGCCCGCTCGGCGGCTGGCTGGCGGGACTGCATTGGGCGAGGGCGCACGGCTTCACGGCGATGGCGACGTTCGCCTGCGATACGCCGCATTTTCCGTCCGATACGGTTGCGCGCCTTGGCGCGGCGATGGCCGGCGGCACCGATTGCGTCATGGCGCGGCACGATGGCCAGGTGCATCACACCTTTGCGATGGTGCGCACCGCGTGTCTCGACCGGCTCGAGGAAGCGTATGCCAGCGGCATGCGCCGTTTGCGGGCGGTCGGCGGCATCCTGTGCTGTGCGCTGCCGGACTTTTCCGATTGCCGCGACGGACCGAACGGCGACGCTTTTTTCAACATCAACACCCCGGAAGACCTCAAGGTGTTCGAGCACTGGTGGCAGGACGATGGACGCACGCTTCGCTAAGGTGGTCGGCATTGTCGGCTGGAAGAATTCGGGCAAGACCACGCTGGTCGAAAGACTGGTGTCCGAACTGACCGCGCGGGGCGTTCGCGTTTCCACGGTCAAGCACGCCCATCACGATTTCGACATCGATCATCCGGGTAAGGACAGCTACCGCCATCGCATCGCGGGGGCGCACGAGGTCATTGTCGCGTCGGCGCAGCGCTGGGCCCTGATTCATGAAAGCCGGGAAGCGCCGGAACCCTCGTTGGCCGAACTCGTCGCGCATCTGGCGCCGTGCGATCTGGTGCTGGTCGAGGGGTTCAAATTCGGCCCGCATCGCAAGATCGAGGTCCGCCGCAGCGATGCCTGCGGCCCCTTGATGGCCGATGGCGATGAGACGGTGGTGGCGGTGGCAACCGACGATCCCGCCCTGGCCGGCGGGCACCGGTTCCTGCCGCTCGAAGCCGTGGCGGAGATCGCCGATGTCGTGCTTTCGCTCGTTGCGCCGCGCCCTGCAAAAAAGAGGAATGACGAGTGCCTGTTAACGGTTCGCGGGATGGGTTAGGGTCGCGGTCATGTCGTTGGAACTCCTGAACGTGGTGCCCTTGATCGACGGCTTCGGCCGGCTGGTGGATTACCTTCGCGTCTCGGTCACCGATCGCTGCAATCTGCGCTGCACCTATTGCATGCGCGAGGCGATGCAGTTCCTGCCGCGGAAGGAATTGCTGACGCTCGAGGAACTCGACCGCCTCTGTTTGGTTTTCATTCGCCGCGGCGTCAAGCGTTTGCGCTTGACCGGTGGTGAGCCGCTGGTGCGCAAGGGCATCCTCGATCTCGTTCGCAGCCTGTCGCGGCACCTCAAATCCGGTGCGCTCGACGAACTGACCCTGACCACCAACGGCGTGCTGCTGAAGGAGGCCGCCGAGAGTTTGGCCGCGGCGGGCGTGCGTCGCATCAACGTCTCGCTCGACAGTCTGGACCGTGCCACCTTCGCCCGCATCGCCCGCGCCGATCAGCTGTACGAAGTCATGGAAGGCATCGCCGCGGCCAAGGCGGCGGGCTTGCAGGTCAAGATCAACACGGTGGCGCTGAAGCACGACAACGTCGGCGAAATTCCCGATCTGATCGCTTGGGCGCATGCGCGCGCCATCGACATCACCCTGATCGAAACCATGCCGCTGGGCGAAATCGACGAAGACCGCACCGACCAGTTCGTCTCGCTGCAACAGGTCCGCCACGAGCTTGAATCCTATTGGACGCTGACCGACATTGCCGATCGGACCGGCGGGCCGGCGCGCTATGTGCGGGTGGGCGAAACCGGCGGCAAGCTCGGCTTCATCACGCCGCTCAGCCATAATTTCTGCGATAGCTGTCGGCGCGTACGCGTGACCTGCACCGGCACCCTATATATGTGTGTCGGTCATGCGGCGTCGGTCGATTTGCGGGCGCCGCTGCGTCGCAGCGAGGGCGATGTCGCGCTGAACGCCGCCATCGACGCCGCGCTCGCCGCCAAGCCGAGGGCGCACAGTTTCGCGTTGCCGGTGCGGGGCGCAGCGCCCGCGGTGCAACGGCATATGTCGGTAACGGGCGGGTGAGCATGGTCAAGCTGGTGTTCCTGGGCAAGTTCCGTGGTCTGGCGCGCGATGATATCGCCGCCGATCTGCCGGCCTCGGTCGCCACGCTGGCGGATTTGAAAGCGTGGATCGCGCAGCGCGATCCGGCGTTGGGCGAAGCGATTGCGGCAACCTGCACGCAGATCGTGCGCAATCATGAAATCGCGCGCGATATGGCGTGCGCCATCGCCGCCGGCGACGAGATCGCGTTTCTGCCGCCGATGAGCGGGGGCTGAGATGGAGATCCGTCTTGCCGCCGCGCCATTTGATCCGCACGCTGAGGAAGCGGCGTTTGCCGCCGGCCGCAAGGACATCGGCGCCATCGTGAGCTTCACCGGCATCTGTCGCGAGCGCACCGGCGGGCAGGGCGTCGAAACGCTGTTTCTCGACCACTATCCCGGCTTCACCGAGCAGCAGATTGCCCGCATCGCCGCCGCCATCGCCGCGCGCTGTGCCTGTCCGGATATCAAGGTGATCCACCGCGTCGGGTGTCTCGTCCCGGGCGAGCCGATCGTGCAGGTCGTGGCCCTGTCGGAGCACCGCGAAAATGCCTTCGAGGCCGTGCGCCTCCTGATGGATTACCTCAAGACTGATGCGCCGTTGTGGAAGCGCGAGACCGGCCCCGACGGACCGCGTTGGATCGAACCGCGCGCCGCCGATGTCGCCCGCCGGGCCGAAGCGCTATGAACGGCGGCGCTTTGTAGGCGTGTGCGGTGGCTTCACCGCAACGATGTCGTCAAGCCACGACAATGTGCGCACGGCCGTAGCCAGCCCCAAAGTCGAAATCGCCAGCATGGTGTTCTAGCGATGGGAGCCGTCTACTGGCTGGCGGAGATTTCGCCAGGAATTGAGGTCTTTTGCTTGAGTGTGTCCCTCAAATAAAATTGCTTCACCGCAATGACGGCGATGACCGTGAGCGGCGTCGCGAGCAAAAGACCGAGGAAGCCGAACACGCCACCGATTGCCACGATGGCGAAGAGCGTGAGAGCCGGCGGCAGATCGACGGCGCGGCGCTGTACCAGGGGCGTGATCACATTACCTTCGACCGTCTGTATGGCGAGATAGAGCCCGAAAACCCAAAGTACTTCGTTTCGACCGAGGGAAACTGCAATCAGCAGCGCGGGAATACCGCCGAGAACGGGCCCGGCGTAAGGGATGAACTCGGCAACTCCTGCGATAAAGCCGAGGGTCAGCGCGGATGGGATGCCGAGTGCGACAAGACCCACCGCGAACAGGACTCCAATGGCCGCCATTGATGCCAACTGTCCGGCGAGCCAAAGCGTCAAGGCTCGGGCCGATGTGTCCAGGAAATGGGTTGCTTGCTGCCGCCACTTCGGTGGCACTAAGTGTATCAGGCCGTCACGATAGGTCGACGGATTGGCGGCGAGATAGACGCCGGCGACGACGACCAGCAACGCCTCGGCCAGCCCGCCGACAAGGAACGATGTTGTCGCCGTGATCCGGCCCATCATGCCGTCGTGGTTCGCCAGGCCTTGCGCCCACTCGACCACGCGCCGGTCGAGATGCTGAATTCCGAACTGATTGCCGATCGCCGACAGAAGCGTCGGAAGCTCTTCTTTCAGGCGTTCACTTTCGGAGGCGATCTGTGTGCCGAGGAGGAGGAAAAAGCCTGCCGCAACGACGAGGATGACGAGACAGGACAGCGCCAGAGCCGCGCCGGCGCCGATCTTGGTGAGTTTACGGATCAAGCGTGCGATCGCCAGGAGCATGATGGCGATCAGGACCGACGCGAAGACGAGCAGTAAGACTGCGGAGAACTGCCAGAAGAACAGCGCGGCCAGAATGCCGGCCGCTATCCAATAGAGCGCAGTCGCGAGCGAGGATGTGGCAGGCATGATGCGGCACCGGGCGGAATCGTCACGCAATGTCTATGATGCGGAACCAGTCAAGAACCGCCCGTCACCCGTGACCAACAACTCGTCAACGGCCGGCGGGTTCCTGAGCTTCTGGGGCACCGCTCCGCCGATCACGGTTTCGTCTGGCGATCGGGCAGGAAACGGGTCGCCAGCAGATGGTACACGCCGTCCCGGTTGATCAGTCCCGCCACGGCATTGGCCAAAAGCGCGGTGGCCATCAGCGCAACGAGGATGCTGCGGTCGCCGGTCATCTCCGAAACGATGACAAAGCCGGTGATCGGTGCGCGCACGACGCCGGTGAAATAGGCAACCATGCCCAAGAGTACGATCGGTCCCGGCGCCGCATGATGGAAGAAGTGGGCAATGTCGGATCCGATGCCGGCGCCGATCGACAGCGAAGGCGAGAAAATGCCTCCGGGAATTCCGCTCAGCGAGGACAGCGCGGTGGCGACGAATTTCAGCGGCGCATAGAAGAGTGAAAGTGGTCCATTCTGGTGGAGCACCATGCGCGCCTGTTCGTAGCCCGTGCCATAGATCGTTCCGCCGCTGGCGAGCCCGCATGCCGCCAAACCCAAGCCGCAGAGGGCCGCGAATGCAACTGGATGGGCGCCGATCCAGGTGCGCCAGCGAAGCGGCATAAAGCCGATGCTCGAAACCAGAATCCAGCTGAACAGACCGCCGGCAAGGCCGCCGGCGACGGCGCATAAGGGCACCGCGATCCAGGCCGTGCCGATGGGCAGGGCGGCGTCGGTGGTGCCAAAATAGGTGTAATTGCCAAGAAGCGCCTGGGCGGTGAGGCCGGCGAGTATGACGGTGCCGATGATAAGACCGCTGGTGCGCATCTCGAAGCTGCGGCTCATCTCCTCGATGGCGAAGACGATACCGGCAAGCGGGGTGTTGAACGCGGCTGCGACGCCGGCGGCCGAGCCGGCCAGAATGAGCCCTGACTGTCGGCGGGGCGACACGCGCCCGGCAAGGAACATCGCAGATGCCCCGACTTGAACCGTTGGACCCTCGCGGCCTGTCGAGGCGCCAACCAACAGCCCGAACAGGGTGAGCACGATTTTGCCGATCGCGGCGCGCAAGCCCACCAGAGACGAGCGGTGTTCGACGTTGTCCGACGCCCGGGCCGCTATCGCTTGGGGAATGCCGGAGCCCTGGCAATTGGGAAAAAACCGGATCGTGAGAAAAAGGGCGAGCGCAAACCCGGCCGGGGTCAGCAGCAGCGGCAGATACGGCCAGCGTGCAATTTGGGCGCGAAACAGCGCTTGCGCCGCATCCGATCCAATTGCGAGCCCAACGGCAATCAGTCCGACCAGCAGTCCGCCTGCCAGAAACGTCAGGCGTTGCTGCCATTTCCAGGAATGCAAGGCGAGGAACCGGAGGTTTCGTGCCGTTCCAAGGCGGACGGCAAAGGCTTTGCGAAGATCGCTCAACATGTCGCCTGCTTAACGGAAAGACGTTTTTGATGCCAGAATGAAAGCCAAGCCGGCAAGCGGTCGTGAAGCGTGGTGCCTGGAACCGGCTGCGTGCTGGAGCGCTTTACGCGTGGCGTAATCTGTGCCGCGGGACGGGTTCCCCGTGGCGGCAGGACACTTGCCCGGAACTTATCGCCGGTTTGAGGCGTTCGAGTCGTGGTGAGACAAAAAGCGGACATCGCGGACTACGGGCTGATCGGCAACGGCCGAACTGCGGCTCTTGTGCATCGTTATGGCGCGATCGAATGGTTGTGCTGGCCGCGCTTCGATTCCGATGCGTGTTGCGCCGCCCTCTTGGGCGATGAACGACACGGCCATTGGACGCTTACCCCGGACGAGCCATTCGAATGTACCCGGAAATACCGTCACGACACGCTCGTTCTGGAAACGGAATTCGTGACGGAACGCGGCCGAGCGCGGTTGGTGGATTTCATGCCTGTTGGGGTCGAAGAGGGTATGATTGTCCGTATTCTGACCTGCGAGAGCGGCTCCATCGCGATCCGGCATTGTTTCCATCCGGTTTTCGGAAACGGAAGGATCGCTCCGCAATGGTCGCGCGAACACGGTCGTCTCATTGCCCGGGCCGGCGTCGACGAGCTGCGTCTGTGGGGAGCGCGCGAAGAAAGCCTTGCACCGGTAGCGCGCCTTGAATTGGCGGCGGGGGACCATCTCGCCTTTGTGCTCGGCGGTGAGCGCACCATGGGCCCATCCCAAGTCGATCAGATGCTTCGCCAATGCGAAGACACTTGGCGCCAATGGGCCGGGCAGTGCACCTACCAGGGCCCTTGGCGCGATACGGTCGTCCGTTCCCTGATCACCTTGAAGGCGCTCATCCATCAGCCGACCGGCGGAATGGTGGCGGCGCCGACGACATCCTTGCCCGAACTGCCCGGCGGATCGCGCAATTGGGATTACCGCTTCTGCTGGCTCAGGGACTCCACCATGACGGTTCTGGCGCTCCTGCATGCGGGCTTTCGCGACGAAGCCCGCGCTTGGGTGCAATGGCTGCTCGATGCCATCGCGCCCGACAAAACGGCGACGCAGCCGGTCTATGGCATTCTCGGCAATTCCGATCTTCCCGAATATGAGGCCGACTGGCTTCCCGGATTCGGCGGTGCGCGGCCGGTACGCTTCGGCAATGCCGCCTGCCGGCAGTTTCAACTCGACATCTATGGCGAGGTGATCGACACGATCCACCAGTGGCATTCCCTCGTTGGCAGCGAGATCGAATCATCCTGGACCAAGCAGCGTCAGATGCTGGCCCGCCTCGAGACGCTATGGCGCCAACCCGATGCGGGCTTTTGGGAGCAGCGAAGCCGGCCGGAATACTTCACGCAGTCGCGAGTGCTGGCCTGGGTGGCGTTTGACCGCGCGCTGACGTCGGCACAGCATTTCGGCTTCGAAGGGCCGCACGATATCTGGCGATCACAGCGACGCGAAATCCACGACGAGGTGTGCCAAAGGGGCTTCAGCACGCGTCTCAACGCCTTTACGCGATCGTATGGTTCAGAAACATTCGATGCGTCGACGCTTCTCATTCCGACCACCGGATTTCTTCCTGTCGATGATCCGCGCATCGTCGGCACGTTAGGGGGCATCGGCCGCCATCTGATGCGGAACGGCTTCGTCTATCGCTACGATAATGCGCAGGAAGACGACGGCATTCGCGAGGAGGAGGGGGCGTTCCTGCCCTGTTGCTTCTGGTATGCCGACTGTCTGGTGTTGCAGGGCCGCGCCGACGAAGCCGCGGCACTGTTCGACAAATACATCGGAGCGGGAAACGATCTTGGCCTGTTTGCGGAGGAGTTCGAGGTATCGTCGGGAACGATGCTGGGGAATGTTCCGCAGGCACTGACGCATCTGGCGCTGATCAACACCGCGATCAACCTTACGGGGTTTGGGCCTGCACACACGCGCAGCGGTTCCAGCAGCAGGAGGCCAAAATGAGCCATGCAGAATCCGTCCCGGCCGAAAACGCCGGTGCCTCGCCGTCGGCCAGGCGAACCACACCAAAGCAGAACGCAGCCGCGGCCGATGGGGACGGTGCACCAGCCCGAAGCGATTGCCGAAGCCGTGTTTCGGGCCGCCGAGCGGGCGCCGCGGGAATATTGGGTGGGTTGGTTCACGATCGAAACCATGATCGGCAATATGGTTTCGCCGGGATTGCTGGAAATCTTTGGGCGTTTGCGCGATCACCACGAACGCCATGTGCGCGTGTTGCAGCCCGCAGTACTCGCCGCATTGGCCGCGATAGACGCCGGGCGTAGGGGACTTGCTGCGGCATTGGATGCGAGAGTGATAAACCCAACCGCCGCATAAAGACCGTTTTTTGCAAGCGTCATTCCTGCTACGCTTTCGGCAAGCGCTGCGCCGAACAATGTGGGGTGCCGTCATTGCCCCTGGGGCTTGATCATGTTCCGGGCGGCGTGACGCCAAAGCACAACGATGGGATTCTCTACGACATCGGACTTACCGGCAAAAGTTCCTCGGGCTAGGGACACCCAAAGTGCGGCTTCAACGAGGACTAGGTGGCCGGGCAAATCGGCGCCGCCGGCAAGTAGCTACTCGTTGTTTTCCACTTCCGGCGCGACTTGGCCGTAATTGAGGGCAGCGACCAATGCCACTCCGCCGCAGACATTTCCGAGGAAGGTGGGAAAAAAGAAGCGGAGCGTGAAATCGTCCCATCCGGCAGTACCGGCAAACACCAGGAAGGCGCAATCGACCGAGCCGGCAATGACATGGGAGAACTGCGCCAGCGCGACAACATATGTTATTACGCCGATGATTGTAGGTCGGGCGCCCTCGGCGGCCGGCAAGAGCCAGACCATCAGTGCGATTAGCCAACCCGCGAATACAGCTCGGGCGAAGGTTACACCGAAACCGTCTTCGAGCGTCTTTTCAGCGAGATCGGCAAGGCTGTCATGCACGCCGGGTTCGAACAGCGGAATATAAGCGAGGATGGCCGCTATGATGAGGGCTCCGACGAGATTGGCAGCCAGGACGATCGCCCAGAGCCGCAGTACTTTTCCGAGTGTCTTGGCGTCACGGTTGTGCAGCAGTGGCAGCACGGGCGTGAGCGTGTTTTCCGTAAACAACTGCTGGCGGCCCAGCACGACAATGAGAAAGCCGACGGTGTAGCCTAGCGGGGCGATCACTGCCCGGAGCGGACCGGGGGGCAGGGCGTGTTCGAGGAGCCCCTCGGTAATGAAGGAAAAGCCCAATGACAGCCCGGCCGCAAAACCCGACGCGGCCAGCGCCCATGCCGTACGCTCCAGTTCGCTGACGCCTTCGGCCCGGATCGTCTCGTGGATCAGGGCCGCATTGGGGCGGGTTTGGGTCTCAACCTGACGCTTCTGTTTGTCCGACAGATTGTCGAGATGCGCCGCCCCCCCGAAGCTCGGTTCGATGATTTCGTCGTCCGCCATGGGTACTCCTGCGGATCTCCACCTAACGAAATCCGCAACGCAGCCAGTCGTTGCGTTGGTGGGCGGCAAGTGGAAGCGCTACGAGATTATACGTCCAATACGCCCCCCTTCATCCTTGACGAGCAAACGAAGGCTTCCATCATGGTTTTGGAGCTCTGTTCGAGTGCGCCCAGCGTCAGCTCCAAATGCTTTCGCTGCATCCTCAAGATCACTTTGCCTTACCGGTGATCTTACCTTTCCAGCGCGTGAGAGGGGCGCCATCACACTTATTTCTATCCGAAGATACGACCCTTTTCGCCGGCCTACGTCGTCCGAGTGTGATGGATTCGTGATGGAATTAGCGGTTGCCGATGGCCAACATCCGACGGTTAGCATCTGGACACTGGCAGGTCCAAATCCGGCTGAAAGGCCGGTACCGTCCGCGTTGCGTCGATTGCACAATAATTTGATGAAACAGGCCTTCAATAAACTCAGACAATATGTACTATGGTATCCCAGAGCCAGATGAACTGGCCTTCAGGGAGGGTGCCGATGCGTATTTGGTGGATTGCTATCCTGGCCGGCGTCCTGGGTGCATTGGCATCACCAGGAGGTGCTCAGCCGGGCGATGCAGCGAAGCCGGCGCGCCCACCTTTGATCGTTCCCGACCGCGTGCCGGGGGCCGCGCCCGTCATTGTCGAAAAAATAAAGGTTCACGGCGCCTCGCTGGAGGGCAATCTCGAAGGCGACTCGCCGGATCGCGATGTCATCGTCTATCTGCCGCCGAGTTACGCCAAAACCCCCACACGTCGCTACCCAGTGCTCTATGCGCTTCATGGCTATTCGATCAGCAATGAAACGTGGACGACGGAAATCCACACACCTCAGACGATTGAGGGCGCCTTTGCCACCGGCACGCGCGAGATGATCGTCGTCCTGGCCAATGCCCAGACGCTTCACAATGGCTCGATGTATTCGAACTCTCCGGTCACGGGCAATTGGGAAGACTTTATCGCCCATGATCTGGTCGCCTATATCGACAGCCACTACCGCACCATTGCCAACCGCCTCAGCCGTGGTATCGCCGGCCATTCGATGGGCGGTTATGGCACGACGCGGATTGCCATGCGCCATCCTGATGTCTTTTCGGCATTCTATGCGATGAGCCCGTGCTGTATGTCGGCGCGGGGGGCGCCGCCCGCCGAAATGGCCAAGAAGATGGAAGCCGCGAAAGCAGCGGGAAGTTCAGCCGATCTCGATTTCTTCACCCGCGCCACATTCGCGAGCGCCGCGGCCTGGTCGCCGAATCCGAAGGCGCCGCCGCTGTATATCGACCTGCCCACCGTCGACGGCGTGCCGCAGCCGGCAATTCTCGCCAAGTGGGCGGCCAATGCACCGCTCGCAATGGTCGACCAATACATTGCCAATTTGCGCCAATACACCGCCATCGCTCTCGATTGCGGCGATCTCGATGGTCTCAGGACCGATACCGCCGAACTGCATCGCATTCTGGACAGCTATGGAATTGCCAACACCTTCGAACTCTACAGCGGCGATCATGTCAGTGCCGTCGCCGATCGCTGGCAGAACCATGTGTTGCCATTCTTCGCCAAATCCCTTGCCCAGGAAGCTCCCTAAAGCGGAAGCTGAGGGATTCCGGCAACCGCTGGACGATCCGAAATTCATTCCTGCCATCACGAGGAAACCATGCGCCGCTTTTTGCTAGCCTGTCTGTCGATCGCCGCCGCCGCGCTGGGTTCATCGGCCCAGGCCAGTGACGCGGCGCCGATACGGCTCACGGTGGACGTCGGCAAGTCGGGCCCCGTCATCGACCGACACATCTTCGGTCAGTTTGCCGAACATTTGGGGCAGGGCATCTACGAGGGCATCTGGGTCGGAAAAAATTCCGCTATTCCCAACACGCGCGGCATACGAAGCGATGTGGTGAACGCCCTGCGGGCGCTGCATGTTCCCGACGTGCGTTGGCCAGGCGGCTGCTTCGCCGATGAATATCATTGGCGGCGCGGCATCGGCCCGGTACGGCAGCCGATGATGAATGCGAATTGGGGTGGCGTCATTGAGCCAAATACCTTCGGCACCGAGGAATTTTTCGATTTCATTGGTCAGATCGGCTCGGAGGCCTATGTCTCGGTGAATGTCGGTTCGGGAACGCCCGGTGAAGCTGCCGAATGGCTCGAATACATGACGGCCGACAAGGCGGATGCGATCGGCGCCGAGCGGGCCAAGAACGGCCACACCGCGCCGTATAAGGTCGAATTTTTGGGCCTCGGCAACGAGAGTTGGGATTGCGGCGGCGGCATGAGCCCGGATTATTACGTCAGCGAGATGAAGCGCTATGCCCGCTTCGTCCGCAGCTACCACCCTGACCAATCCGAGACGGGTCATCCAATGAAACGTATCGCGGTTGGCCCCGGGACGAGCGACACGGCTTATACCGAAGCCGTGATGAAAGCCTTCAAGAGTCACAGCTGGGCATGGAATATCGAGGGCCTCTCGCTGCACAGCTACACCACCGGCGGCGGCTGGCCCCTCAGTCAGAAGTCGACTGGCTTTGGTGAGCGCGAATATGCCCTGATGATCGGCGAGACGCTGGGCATGGACGACCTGATCAACAAGCACGGCGCCGTCATGGACAAGTACGATCCGGAAAGGAAGGTCTCGCTCAGCGTTGACGAATGGGGCGCGTGGTACACACCGACCCCAGGCACCAATCCGGGATTCTTGATCCAGCAGAATACGCAGCGCGATGCCGTTCTTGCCGCCCTCAACATCAATATTTTCGCGCGCCATGCCGATCGGGTGCGGATGGCCAATATCGCGCAGATGATCAATGTCCTTCAGGCGATGATCCTGACCGACAAGGAGAAGATGCTGCTGACGCCGACCTATCACGTTTTCAAGATGTATGTGCCGTTCCAGGATGCCACGTTTATCCCGGTTGCCTTTGATGGCGGCCGCTATGCGTTCGAGAAGTATTCGATGCCACGGGTCGATGCGATTGCGGCGCGCGACAGGACGGGCAGGATCTGGCTCGCGATCACCAATATCGATCCCAATCAGGTCGCCCAATTTGAAATCGCGGTCGCAGGTGCGGCGGCATCGAAGGCGGTCGGTGAGACGCTGAGCGCGCCGAAGCTCGACAGTGCCAACACTTTCGATGCGCCAAAGCTGGTGGCGCCCAGGCCGGTATCGGCTGCCTTGGCAGACGGCAAGCTGTCGCTGACTCTGGCGCCCGCCTCGGTAACGGTCGTGGCGCTCGAGCCGTGACCGGGCGGGCAAACGAGGACGGAGAATTCGAGATGACTGAGCCGCGCCGAGGCCGACCTGTCCCTCTCGTCGCCGCGGCTGTGAACCGGTCCCGGAGGAAAAATGATCGACAACAAGAAAATGCTGATTTCGCGCCGCCACGCGTTGGAGGGTTCGCTTGCGCTTGGTTTGGCCGCGACATTGCCAGCGCGCGCGGCTGCGGCCCCCGTCATTGGGGCAACTGTCGATGCCACCATGACCGGCCATCCAATTGCGGATTACATCTACGGCGGGTTCATCGAGCACATCGGCAACCTGATCAACTACAGCCTATGGAGCGAGGTGCTGGACGACCGCAAGTTCTTCCATCCGGTCGACTCCAAGCCGGTGCCGCAGCCTGAGGGCTTTTCGCGCCGGATGATGCCGCCACCCAACAAATGGGTTCCCGTCGGTCCCGATGCCGGCGTGATGATGGACACCGTTGCGCCATTTGTCGGAACGCAAAGCCCCGTGGTGCATCTCAACGCCGGCGCGCGCGGGATCGCCCAGTCGGGTCTGGCGTTGGCGAAGAAGGACTATGTCGGACGCGTTGTGATCGCCGCCGATCCGGGCGCCGAGATTTTCGCCGTGCTGATCTGGGGTAAGGGCACCCACGACCGGCAGATCGTCAAGCTCGACACCGGCAAGGATTGGACGAAGCTTCCGCTCAATTTCACCAGCAAAGCCGATACGACGACCGGACGCCTTGAAATCATTGGCAACGGTTCCGGCACGTTCCGGATCGGCGCGGTGTCGTTGATGCCGGCGGACAACATCAAAGGTTTCCGTGCCGATACCATGGCCCTGATGAAGGAGATGGACTGCAAGATCCTGCGCATGCCGGGCGGCAATTTCATCTCCGGCTACGACTGGAAGGACACGATCGGCGACCCCGACAAACGTCCTCCGCGTATCGATCCCAACTGGCACCAGTTGCAGTCCAACGATGTCGGCGTCGATGAATTGATCCAGATGTGCCAAGACATCCTGGGCGTCGAGCCGTATTGGTGCATCAACACCGGCTTTGGCGAGCCGCGATCGGGTGCCGAACTGGTCGAGTACGTCAATGGCGCGGCAGCCACCGAATGGGGTGCCAAGCGCGCCGCCAACGGCCATCCGAAGCCCTACAAGGTGCACTATTGGAACGTCGGTAACGAGATGTACGGCCACTGGCAGCTCGGCCATATGGCGCTCGAACAATATACGGCCAAGCACAACCTGTTCGCCGACGCGATCCGCAAGGTCGATCCCTCCGTGTACATCGTCGTGCCCGGCGGATTCGTGGATGAGATGACGACGGGCCAGGGCATCATGGTCGATTCCGGCAGCCGGCTGGTGAAATACGGCTCGGAGCGCGATTGGGCCGGCGGCATGTTAAAGGGTTCATGGGGAAAGTTCGACGCGCTGGCGACCCATGCCTATCAGGCCGAAAACAAGCACTTCAATCTCGACACCGGCAAGAACGAGGATGTCAAGCAAAGCTTGGTGGAATGGGCTCAGGCGCCTGCCAATCGGGTCGCGACGATGGCCGACTGCTGGGAGGAGTATAAGAAGCGCTTCCCGCACTTGAACGAGGGCAAGGTCAAGGTCTTTTTCGACGAGTGGGCTTATCACTTTCAGCAGGACTACAAGGGTTGCCTTGCGATCGCCCGCACGCTGCAGGAGTTTTTCCGCCACACCGATTTCATCGACATGGCCGCGTATACGATGGGCATGTCGTGGCTTGCATACGATCGCAGCCGCTCGACGATCAGCGCCTCCGGTCGGGTGTTCCAACTTTATCATCGGCACTTCGGAAAAATTCCGGTCGCCGTGACCGGAAATTCGCCGACGCCGCCGCCGAAATATCCCGTGGGCGGTGATCAGCCGAAGGTCAACACCGGCAGTCCGACCTGGCCGCTCGATGTTTCGGCTGCGCTGACCATGGACCGCAAGACGCTGGTGGTCGCCGTCGTCAACGCGACGGAGGACATCCATCAGCTCGACCTCGGTCTTGCTGGTTTTGTGACGGTGCCCAAGGGTCGTACGTTTATGCTCAAAGCGCCAAATCTGGCTGCGGTTAACCAGGTCGGAACGCCGCCCCAAGTAACGATCGTCGAAGGAAGCTTTGACGCGCGCACCAAAAGCGTAACGGTCGCGCCGATCAGCATCGTGCTCTATCATTACGGGCTGATCTGATGGGTTGAGTGTCCGCCGCGGGGCGCTTTTTGGCGGGTCTGCCTTTAGCCCGAGGTATACTCTGCCGATCAGGAAACCGCCGCGCCGGGCGATATTCGTGTTTATCCCGGTGCGGATTGCCGTTCCGAACTCAGCGACATGGGGTGTTCGGAGAGGGACGGGTGTAGACCCGAGTGCCCTGCCTATTGCGACAGAACGTATGAGTTTCGATAGACGAACACCAAATTGTCTGACATTATAAAGGGCAAATATTGGAACAGCCCCTCAAGGGGGCAAGGGGAATGCTCGGATGTTGAAACTCATGGGGGCTTGCGTTGCAATTATGATGATGGCAGCGGGAGCCAATGCGGCGATCACCGCGGTACCCTTCGGCAAAACGGCGGATGGAAAGCCGGTCGAACTTTATGCGCTCAAGGGAGCGAACGGCTTCGAAGCGAAGATCTCGACCTTGGGAGCAACGCTGGTGTCGCTGACCGCACCCGACCGGAACGGCAAGTATGCCGATGTCGTGCTTGGATTCAGTTCGGCCGAGCCGTACGTCAAGGGTGTCCCCTTTTATGGCGCCACGATCGGGCGGTATGGCAACCGCATCGCGCGCGGAAAATTCACGCTCGAAGGCAAGAGTTATCAGCTCACCGTCAATGACGGACCCAACAGCCTGCATGGGGGCAGGGGCTTCGATAAGCGCCTGTGGACGGCCGAACCGATCGAGTCCAAGCTCGGCCAGGCGCTGAGGCTGACCTATGTCAGTGCCGACGGCGAAGAGGGCTATCCCGGCCAATTGACGGTGCATGTCACATACACGCTGCGTCCGGGCAATGTGCTCGCCATTTCCTACGATGCGACGACGACCAAGACGACCGTCGTGAATCTCACCAACCATACCTATTTCAATCTCACCGGCAATCCCAAGAACACCATCCTGGGGCACTTGCTGACATTGAAGGCCGACCGGATCACGCCCGTCGACAACACCCTGATCCCGACCGGCGAACTTCGCCCGGTCAAGGGAACGCCGTTCGACTTCACCACCGCGACTGCGATCGGCGCGCGCATTGAAGCGAACGACGACCAGCTCAAATTCGGTCACGGCTATGATCACAATTGGGTGTTGAATTCGCACGGCAAGCTGGCCACGGCGGCAATTCTCGAAGATCCCCAGAGCGGCCGCGTCATGGAAGTGAAGACCACCGAGCCCGGCATCCAGTTCTATTCGGGCAATTTCATGGATGGCAAGCCGGCGGGCGAGGGCACCGTATACAATCATCGCACCGGATTATGCCTGGAAACGCAGCACTTTCCGGATTCGCCGAACAAGCCGAATTTTCCTTCGACCGTTCTGAAGCCGGGCCAAACCTACCATTCCGAAACCGTACTGGTATTTCGCACGGCGAAATGACAATCCGCGGATAGTGCCCGCTCGCGCCCGTTCGTACGCCGCTGCGCCCACATGCAGCGGCGGTGTGCCGCTTCTGGCGTCACTGGTCCGCGGCTTGGAAATGGCAGGGGCGGATCTATAGTGGGCCTTTGAGGGATCGGCATGAAGAAGCGCGTTCCGTCAGGGCGCACCTGTCCAGTCAGCAAAGCGCTGCGGCTGCACGGCACTATCGCGCGTGACCTTGGCGTGGCTATCACTGCCGGTGATTACCAGCCGGGGGACTTGCTCGTCGGCGAGATCGCCTCCAGTGAGAATCTCGACGTGTCGCGTACGGCTTATCGCGAAGCGATACGCATACTGTCGGCCAAGGGCCTCGTCGAATCCAAGCCAAAAGTCGGCACCAGGATCACTCCGCGGGACCGCTGGCATCTGCTTGATCCCGATGTGCTGGCCTGGGCGTTTGAAGGTGAGCCCGATCTCGACCTCTTGGAAAGCCTGTTTGAGTTGCGCAACATCGTCGAATCCGCAGCAGCCTCGCTCGCGGCAGCCCGCCGAACGACCGAGCAGCTTGACGCCATGCGTGATGCCCTTGCCCGGATGGCTCATTACACTCTGGCGACACCCTTGGGTCGCAAGGCCGATCAGGACTTTCACGCCACGATGTTGGCCGCCACCCGCAATCCCTATATCGTTTCGCTTACCACCGGTGTGAACGCGGCTGTCGACACCACGACCATGTTCAAGCAGCGCTTGCGGCCGCTGCCGCGCGACCCGGTTCCTGATCATCAGAGGGTGTTCGAGGCCATCGCCGACCGCGATCTCGCTCGCGCCCAGACCGAAATGAGCAGGCTGATCCAGCTCGCCCTCAGCGATACGCCGGTGCCACGACGGACCAAGGACCGAAGGGCGCGAGCCTGATACGGATGCCATTCTCTGGTGTCGGGCGCGGTCAATTGTCTGATTTTTTCCGTGCCAGTTTCCGCGCCCTGTGGTATTGCTGATTGGCACTTCAGCGGAAGAGTGGTCCATGCCCAAGATCGCGGAATTCGAGCTTTGGTTCGTTACCGGTAGCCAACATCTTTACGGGCCAGAGACGCTCGAACAGGTCGCGGCCGATTCCAGAGAAATCGCCAAGGCACTCGATGCTTCGTTGGCGATTCCGGTCAAGGTCGTATTCAAGCCGGTCCTGGTCTCGCCGGATTCGGTGAGCGAACTGATGGCGGCCGCAAACACTGCGCCCAATTGCATCGGCCTCATCACGTGGTGCCACACCTTCTCGCCGTCGAAAATGTGGATCAATGGCCTCAAGCACCTGCAAAAGCCGGCCTTGCATCTGCATACCCAGTACAACCGCGACATTCCCTGGGCGTCCATCGACATGGACTTCATGAACCTGAATCAGGCCGCGCACGGCGATCGCGAACACGGGTTCATCTGGACGCGCCTCAGGAAGGACCGCAAGGTCGTTGTTGGCTATTGGCAGGACCCCAAGGTGCAGGAAAAGATCGGCGCCTTCGCCCGGGCCGCGCTGGCGTGGGCGGATTGGCAGGGCGCCAAGTTCGTCCGCTTCGGCGACAACATGCGCGAAGTCGCCGTTACCGACGGCGATAAGGTTTCAGCGCAGTTCAAATTCGGCTTTTCGGTCAACTACTATGCCGTCGGCGATCTGGTGAAGCGGATCAACGCGGTCACCGAGCAGCAAGTCGACGATTTGGTGAGTGACTATCTCGATACGTATGTCACGACCGCGGATGTGAAGAAGGGTGGTGCCCATTACACCTCCGTACGCAATGCGGCGAAAATCGAAGCCGGCCTGCGCATCTTCCTCAACGAGGTCGGCGCCAAGGGCTACACCAACACCTTCGAAGACCTTTACGGCATGGCACAGCTGCCGGGCATCGGCTCGCAGCGCCTGATGGCCGATGGCTACGGCTTCGGCGCCGAAGGCGACTGGAAGACCGCGGCGCTGGTGCGCGCCGTGAAAACCATGACGACCGGCCTCAAGGGTGGCACCTCGTTCATGGAGGATTACACTTACCATCTCGATCCCGCGAATCCGTGCAATCTCGCGGCTCACATGCTCGAGATTTGCCCGTCGATCGCCGCCAGCACGCCAAAGCTCGAAGTGCACCGGCTCGGCATCGGCGGCAAGGAAGACCCGGCGCGCTTGGTGTTCGAATCGGCGTCCGGTCCCGCCACGGCGGCGTCGTTGATCGACCTCGGCAACCGCTTCCGCCTTATCGTCAACGAAGTGGATGTGATCAAGGCGCCTCACGACATGCCCAAGCTGCCGGTGGCGCGCGCAATGTGGAAGTCGCGGCCCGATTTCGAAACCGCAGCGATGGCGTGGATATTGGCGGGCGGCGCTCACCATTCGGCGTTCAGCCTCTCGGCCACCACGGAAATGCTCGAGGATTTCGCCACCATTGCCGGTATCGAATTCCTCGTGATCGACGCCGACACCAAAATTCGCGATTTCAAGCAGATGCTCAGAACCAACGAAGTGTATTACGCCCTTAATCAGGGCTGGGCGGTCTGACAACGCAATGATAACACGCTCAGGGACGGACTATGGGTAGTCGTTATACGATCGGTCTCGATTACGGGACCAATTCCGTGCGCGCGCTGGTCGTCGATGTGGTGGACGGCCGCGAAGTCGCTGCCGCGATCTGGACCTATGCACACGGCCATGTCGGCGTCGTGTTGGGCAAGGACCCAAATCTCGCCCGCCAGCATCCTGCTGATTATCTGAAGGGTGCCGAGGTCACGATCGTCGAAGCGCTCGCCACCGCCGTCAAGACCGTGCCGGGCTTCTCTGCGGCCGCGGTCGTCGGTATTGGTGTCGACACCACCGGCTCAACACCGATGCCGGTCGATGCCGATGGTATGCCGCTCGCGCTTGATCCCAAATGGAGCGAGAACCCGAACGCGCTGGCGTGGCTGTGGAAAGACCACACCAGCTGGGCGGAAGCCGCTGAGATCACCAAGCTGGCCGCGGAAATCCGCCCGCAATACCTTGCCAAGATCGGCGGTACCTATTCGTCCGAGTGGTTTTACTCCAAAATTCTGCATTGCTTGCGTGTTGCGCCTGAGGTGTTTGCGGCCGCTTATTCGTGGATCGAGCTGGAAGACTTCGTTCCTGCGGCGCTTTCCGGCACGCTCGCGCCGAGCAAGTTCACGGCCGGCATCTGCGCCGCCGGCCACAAGGCGATGTATAACGCCTCGTGGGGCGGTTACCCGGATAAGGAATTCCTGGCCAAACTTGATCCCAAGATGGCCGGGTTGCGCGACCATCTCACGCCGCGCGTCAAGGACGTGAGTTCTGCGGTCGGCGGTCTGTCGCGCGAATGGGCGGAAAAGACCGGCCTGACAGTTGGCATTCCGATTGCGGTGGGGGCATTCGATTGTCACCTCGGCGCGATCGGCGCCGGCGTCAAGCCAGGCGTGCTGGTGAAGATCATCGGCACGTCGACCTGCGATATTACCGTGAAGTCCGACACCGACATGCTCGCCGACGTTCCTGGCGTTTGCGGCATCGTCGATGGCAGCGTGCTGCCCGGCTATTTCGGTCTCGAAGCCGGCCAGTCTGCCGTCGGTGACATCTTCAACTGGTTCGTCGAGTACGTGAAGCCGGCCGGGCTTGGCCATGTCGAACTGACCGAGGCGGCCGCCAAACTGAAGCCCGGCCAATCCGGGCTCATCGCGCTCGACTGGAATAACGGCAACCGCACCGTCCTGGTGGACCAGCGCCTCACCGGATTGCTCATCGGCCAGACGCTGTATACGGCGCCGGCGGAAATCTACCGCGCGTTGGTGGAGGCGACCGCGTTCGGGGCGCTCACGATCATCAATCGCTTCGAGGACTACGGCGTCGAAATCGCCGAGGTGATCAATTGCGGCGGCATCGCCGAGAAGAACGCCTTCATCATGCAGCTTTATGCCGATGTCACCGGCCGGCCGATGAAAGTATCGCGTTCGGCCCAGACTCCGGCTCTCGGCTCGGCGATTGCCGCTGCCGTCGTCGCTGGGGAACACAAGGATTTCGCCACCGCTCAAGCCGCCATGACGGGTCTGAAGGACACGGTCTATCAACCCGATCCGGCCGCGCATGCGGTGTATGCCGAGCTTTACGCGATCTACCGCACGCTGCATGACGCTTTCGGAACGACGGCGTGGCAGGGCAATCTCGCCGATATCATGAAACGTCTGATAGACCTTCGCGAGCGGACGATGGCCTGATGCTCGAAGCACTGAAAAAAGACGTCTGCCAGGCCAACCTGGACCTGGTGAAGGAAGGTCTGGTCATCCAGACCTTCGGCAATGTCAGCGGTATCGACCGGGGCTGCGGGCTCGTGGTCATCAAGCCGTCGGGCGTGCCCTATGACGGCATGAAGCCGGAACACATGGTCGTGGTGGAAATCGAGTCCGGCAAGGTGGTGGAGAGCACTCTGCGCCCGTCGTCGGACACGGCCACGCATCTGGTGCTTTATCGCGCCTTCGCGGATATCGGCGGTATCGTCCACACCCACAGCCTTTATGCCACGGCCTGGGCGCAGGCCAAGCGCGCCATCCCGGCGATGGGTACCACGCATGCCGATTACTGGCACGGCGAGGTGCCCTGCACGCGGCTGATGACCAGCGAAGAAATCAACGGCGAATACGAAGCCAACACCGGCACCGTCATTGTCGAGACGTTCGCCGGGATCGACCCGTTGCACAAGCCGGCAGTGCTGGTTGCCAGTCACGGCCCGTTCGCGTGGGGCAGGGATGCCCATGATGCCGTGCATAATGCTGCGATACTCGAATATCTGGCGAGGCTCGCGAGTGAAACGCTGCGCATCGATCCGGATACCGGCACGATGCAATCAGTGCTGCTCGACAAGCACTTTCTGCGCAAGCACGGGCCCAAGGCCTATTACGGACAAAAATAACCAAGGGGGGAAGCTGCCATGAACACGGTAGCCAAAATTTCCGTCTTCAACGCTTTGGACTGGTGGATCGTTCTGGCTTTTGTCGCGGCCATGACGATCGTCGTCATCCTGTCGATGCATAAGAAGAACGAATCCGGCAAGGACTATTTCCTCTCGGGCCGCGACTCGAACTGGCTGCAGATCGGCACGTCGATCTTTTCGTCCAACATCGGCTCCGAGCATCTCGTTGGCCTGGCCGGCGCCGGCTTTGCCACCGGCATGGCGATGGCGCACTGGGAAATGCAGGGCTGGATCATCCTGGTTCTTGGCTGGGTGTTCGTGCCGCTGTACGATCGCATGAAGGTCTTCACGATGCCGGAGTTCCTCGAACTCCGCTTCAGCCGCGGCTCGCGCAACCTGCTCAGCCTGCTGACGATGGCCTCTCTGGTGCTGACCAAGATCGCCGCCACCATCTACGCCGGTGACGTCGTGGTTCGCACGTTGCTCGGTATCGACAGCGTCAACGTGTTCGGGTTCCAGATGGACGTGTTCTGGGCGATCGCGTTGGGTCTCGCGTTCACCACCGGCCTCTACACCGTGCTCGGCGGCCTGCGCGTCATCATGTACACCGCCGTGCTGCAAACCCCGGTGCTGATCTTTGGTTCTGTGGCCATTCTATTCATTGGTTTGCAGGAGCTCGGCCACGGCGACGTCTTCACCGGTTGGCATGCCATGGTCACCGCCGCGGGCGCGAACATCCATCTCATCCGTTCCTTCCATGATCCGGAGTGGTCTTGGGCGGCGGTGCTTCCTGGTGCGGCAATCATCGGATTTTGGTATTGGTGTACCGACCAATACATTGTGCAGCGCGTTCTTGCCGGCAAGAACCAGCAGGAAGCGCGGCGCGGCACTATCCTTGCCGGCTTTCTCAAGCTCACGCCGGTGTTCATCTTCCTGGTTCCCGGCATGATCGCGTTCGCGCTGGTGTCGATGCCCGGATCTGGCTTCCACACCCCGAACGGCGACGCCGCCTACACCTCGTTGGTCGCCCAGATATTGCCGCACGGCGCGCGCGGCTTCGTCGCCTGCGGCATGATCGTGGCGCTGATGGCGTCGCTGGCTTCCAAGTTCAACGCTTCGGCGACACTGTTTACGATGGACTTCTATCGCGAATGGCGGCCCAACGCGTCGGGCCGCGAGGAAGTCGTCACCGGGCGCATCGCCACCGGCGTGATCGTCGTTCTCGGCATCTGTTGGGTGCTGGTGATCAAGATGCTGTCGTCGAACCTGTACGAATATCTCCAGAACGTGCAGAGCTACCTGTCGCCGGCCATCGTGGTGCTGTTCATCGCCGGCGTGTTCTGGAAACGGGCGACGGCGCCGGCGGCCTTTTGGTCGTTCCTGGTCGGTATCCTCGGCGGGTTTGCCCGTTTGGCCGCGGACATCGTGATGAAGTCACACAAGGCCGATGTTGGTGCGCTGAAGCAGCAGCTCTTCCACGGCACCATCACTGCCGACCAGTATCACGCCGCGCTGGCGCCGCTGAAGGCGCAGTACGGGCTGATCTTTGAGATCTGGAACATCAACTGGCTGTTCTTTTGCCAAACGTTGCTAGTTACGTCGGCAATTCTGATGGTCGTCATCAGTTATCTCACCAAGGCGCCCGATCCAGCCAAGCTGAAATACTCCTGGTACGGCGCGTCGGCCGAAGAGAAGGCCGCCACGCGTGCCAGCTGGAACGCGATGGATGTGGTGCTCAGCCTGATCGTTGTGGCCATTGTCATCGCCTTCTACGTCAGTTTCTTCTGATCGCGAGTTCAGCGAGACGCGTTGGAAACACCCCGGCCCGCAAAGTCGGGGTGTTTTGATCTTGCGGTAAGCCGCATTCCGGGCGGCCGCGGTGCGATGTGGCAGACACCATAAGGCCGCTCTGCGGGCTCAGCGCACGGACTGCGTGCCGGACGCCGGTGCGATCAGCCACGCCCCACGAGCGAGTCGGCCAAAGGCTCCGAACGTGCGTCCGTTCGCGTTCGCAAACGGTTCTGGTTTGGCACCAGCTAAGACTTTGATTTTGCTCAGGTGAACTGGTGCCGGAGGTGAGAATCGAACTCACGACCTACCCCTTACCAAGGTGGTCGCTCAGGCGATTTTATTATGCGTTTACAATAACTTAGATAGCTTCACTAGGTCACTGCACAGGTTTTGCACGCTTTGCATTTTGTCGACGGCGACCGCCGTGTCGCCCGACATCAGTGTATCCCGATCTGGAAAGTCCGCCGCGGATTTAGTCGCGAGCGATATTTGGGAGCGGCATGTTGGGACCTATCGAGCCATTGGAGGCAACACGTCGTGTTCAAAGCTTCAATGTGGGGTCGATCCAGGAGGCTATGTCGGCAAGCACCGCGGTGAAATTGGGAAACTTCTTTTTCCACTCTTGATCCGACAGCTTGGGCATTAAGATCTCGGATGTGGCCTTTCCCTCCTTGATGTCAAAACAGTGCTCAAGATCGGTCGGCCACTGAACCTGTCGGTCTCCCTTCCCAAGGTACTTATCGATGTTCTTCCGCGCCTTCTCGGTATTCGGCTTTATTGTTCCATCAGATTGAAGGTCTTGGTCAGTCAGAGCGCACCAGCGGATTCCCAACGATGAAGCGATCTGGGAAAAAGCCGGAATAGCTGTGACACTTCCGCATTGAGTTACGCTAATCGCCCGAGTGTCACAGTCGACGCTAGCTTTTTCAAAGCCATAACTGACGGCAAAGCTATCGTCCTTTCCTTCACAAAATATGGCACATCTGCCAAACAGAAAGTCGTGCGCACCGCGTTCATCAAGTTTCGATTGCAGTTTTGCATCGAGGTCGATTTTATCGGTATGCACTTTCTTGCTGGCTACGCCTCCGTGATCCCTGATCATACGCGTGATCACCTGCTTGGCGTCGAAAGACACCAACTCAGATGAGTGCGTTGTGTAGACAACTGTCCATCCTTTTGCTGAGAGCTCAGCGAGCACCTTGCGAATTTTCCGCCGCAAGTGCGGATGAAGGTGGGTTTCTGGTTCTTCAAGCAAGAGCACCACACGCTCGCGGATCAGCTCTTGGTATTCCGCAAGTGCTTCGAGGGCGGCTAGTCTGACAACGCTCTGCCAACCATCCCCCATACATTTCAAAGGCGTAGGGACACTTTCTGGGTCGGTCGCCATGGACACAGTCAGTTGCTGAGCGAGCCATTCCTCAAGAGCTTGAGTGTCAGGTCGGAGATCAATTAATGCATGTGAACCGACGTAGCGGCCAAAGATCTTCTGTAGACGCGGCTTCATATCGTCTTTCCAGAATGGAAAAGCCTCTACTGCCTGACGGAAAAAGTCGTGTCCTTTGTGAAGTGTGGCAGGCATTTTACTAGTGCTGCCATCGCTTCGTTGCATAACCCATTCATCAGAAATAAACTTCGTCGCTAACAACTTGGAGAGCTTAGCTATGGGGCCAGTTTTCCAAATGTATAAAGAAGCTTCGATATTCTGCGGCTTGAAGAGCATTACCTCAGGAACGTGCTCGTAGATGTCGTCGAGCCGGGCGTTGACAACCTGATATCCCACGTCGTGCTCGGCCCATTTCTTCTTGTCGGATTCTGACAGCGGCGTCCGTGGGGCAATCGTAACTGATTTGCCGTCAGCATCGAGAAGCGTTCTACTGACTACGACACTGCCGTTTTTTCGAAGTGTACCTTTGACCTGAGTACCGTGAATGAGAGTGGGCTTTCCGATGCCCCTCACAGCCGGGTAGCCGTCCTCATGGTCGGATCGGAAGTGGACTTGAACGAGGAACGAATTTGACCGTTGTCCTTTTTGATCGCAGAAGAAGTCTGCGTCAGTGAAGGTCCATTGATGTGAACCTCCACCGTTCAATGCAAGAGCAATTGCGTTTAGTACCGTAGACTTACCGGCGTTATTCGAGCCAATCAAAACCGATGGATAGCCATCGCGGAATTCAAGCTCGAATTTGTCGATTCCTCGAAAGCCATTAATCACAACTTTGGAGAGCTTGTAATCAATTGGCATGTCGTGCCTCAGCCGATGCATTCGGCACAGCGTGAACCTGCACTCACAATCCTGCAAGTTTTCAATGCGGTCAAAATGTCGGGGCAAGACTGGGCGATTCGGCGCAAGCTGGCTGCTAGAGAGAACAGAATACAGCTAATTGTTCATTCGTGCGCCTGTGCCATGGGGCGGCCACCTCCAGTATGACCGCGTCTGGCGCAAGGTGTCCGCCCGACCTACGTCCAGAGACGGTCCCGAACGTGTTGTTGAGAACGTGTCGCGGAATTTAGGCGCGATCTTTCCATGTT
>NZ_JBWZET010000318.1:0-24741 GCF_056722145.1 Rhizomicrobium sp.
GGATGCAGCGTCTTCACGCGCCCGTCCAGCATCTCCGGAAAGCCGGTTAAATCGCTAATATCTCGCACTGCGAATCCGGCCTCGCGGAGCGCCTTCGCCGTGCCGCCGGTCGAGACCAGCATCACGCCATGTCCCGCTAGGCCTTTGGCGAAATCGATCAATCCAGTCTTGTCGGAAACGGAAAGCAGCGCGCGGCGGATGGGGCGGAGCGTCATGGCAGACTCGCGTTTCGTTCTGGGGTTACGGCCGGTGATACGTCGCGAGGCCGCGAAACAAAAGGGTCAGATCGCCGCCGACCAAAAGAATCTCAGCGATTCGCCGATCACGAAACACGAACGAATATTGCCGGGATCACGAGGCCAATGTTTTCAGCACTTTGAACACCGCGCTCGCCAGGGTATGGAGTTCCTTGGTGACCATGGTGAGGGCCGGGGTCACCACCAGCGTGGGGCCGCAGACTGCCACCAGGGCACCGTCCATGCGCAGCTGCCGCTTGAGGGCGGCGGCATCGGGCGCGCTCGCGAGTTCGATCACGCCGAGGGCGCCGCGCACGCGAATGTCTTTCACGATAGGGAGTTTCAGGCACTTGCCGAGTTCGGTCGCCAGCTTCTTGCCGATCTCGTTGGCGGCCAGCAGCCGGTTTTCGCGCGCGAACAGGTCGAGGAAGGCGTTGGCCGCCGCCGCTGTCAGGGTGTCGACCGGGCCCCAGCTCGTGTCGGGCGCGAATTGGCTGGAAAACAGGGCGGCGCCGAGCGGCAGGGTTCCGCTGGTCAGCATTTCGCCGAGCACGATGATGTCGGGATCGATCGCTGCGGCCTGATGGGCGAACATCACGCCCAGTCGTCCGAAGCCGGTGAAGCGCTCGTCAGCGATCAGCGGCACGCCGGCCTTGAAGGTGATCTCGCGCACGCGTTGCAAGGTCTCTTCGCTGTGGAACGGCAGGCCGGGCACGCGCTGCACCAAGGGCTCGATCACCACCGCGGCGAGGCGCGCGGCGCGGGTCTGCAGCAGGGCGGTGAGGTCGGTGGCGCTGCCATCGTCGCGCGGCAGCGGCAGCGGGGCGCCGTCGCCGCTGAAGGCGCCGCCGGCAAAGCTGGCGATTTCGCCGGGATGGGCCTGGCGGGCGATCGCCAGCGCGGCGTCGAAGGCGAACCGGCCCGAGGGGGCGAGCGAGGCGCGCTTGGCGGGAAGAAGGGTGTTCATCCGGCCCTGCAGCTTGGTGGCCTGGGCGGCGATGAGCACGTCGTCGAAACTGTGCGGCAGGCGCGCGGCCTGAGCCTCGATGCCGAGCTGGATCAGGGTCGGCGACAGCCCGAGGATGGCATTGGGCGTGGCGCCGTCGATCAGCGTCCGGCCGTCCTCGAGGGTAATGAGGCTGCCGCGGGCCTTGGTCACCGTCAGGACGGGTTCGGTGGGATAGTCGCTGGACATGGCGGGGCTCGCGGGGCGGGAGGTTCGGCCCCATGCTCCTCTTCGACAATTAAGGCGGCGTCAAGGCGTCTCGGTTCCGCGCGTTGACGACGCTCGCGCCATGACTATAGTCCGCCGCCTCCATTCGCATATGTGCGACGTGCCCCCGTGGCGGAATGGTAGACGCGGCAGACTCAAATCTGTTGCCTTCACGGGCGTGCTGGTTCAAGTCCGGCCGGGGGCACCATTCCCGAACAAAACCGCGAACCTCGCCCAGGCGTTCTGGGGCGGAAATGGCTGCTGCGGTGGCGGCGGGCGGGCCGGAGATGACGGCCTTTTCGGCACCGACCACGATGGACGAGACCAGCCCGCGCAGGTAGCGCTCATTGAGGGCGGGCGGCGCGTTAAGGAGTCTACACTTCAGGGTGCCGGCAACGCCGGTGGCTTGCTGCTTGGAAAGGGCCAGCCGGAACTTGGGAACGGCCGATTCGATCTGGGCGAGCAGCCGGACACATTCCTCATGCCGGGCCGTTAGGTCGTCTATTTTGGTCCGGCCTCGTGACAACTCGGCAGGATGCCGTCAGCCACGGCAGTGAGGAGCCGGCCGCGCTGCAAGATGTTGCAGCCGGCAGATACAAGGGCATTCCGGTCGCCGGCCACACCGACGTGCCGCATCAAGACAGCAACCCGCACGGCGATCACACCGATCCGTGGGGCAATCACGTCGACGTCCAGACTCCCGTCGACGGTGCGCCCGTGGATCCGACCGCAGAAGACAACCGCAACGGCTGATCTGCGGCGCGCTATTTGACCGCGCCGATTTTTTTCATCTTGGCCCAATAGTAATTATTGGCCCGCACCCGCGCCTTGTGCATCGTGCAGATGTAGGTGGCGCGTTCGTACAAGGTGCCTTCGCGGGCGCAATCGTAATTGTTGCCGCTGCACCAGGCGCAGCCGGTTGCGACGTCGCAATCGATGCACTCGCCTTCCGTCTGTGTCTTGCGGGTGAGCGCCAGAAACGGGCGCAGCTTGTTGGCGTCGATGCCATTGTAGCAGTCGCCGATGATACGGCCCGGCTTGTTGTGGAGCGAAAAACCGGTGAAACGGTTGCAGGGATAGAACCAGCCGTCGCCGTCGACCGCCAGCATCTTGCCGGCGCCACACCAGTTGCCGTCGTCGTTCTTGTCGAGCGGCTTGCCGACACCCTTGGTGAACAGCGAGCAGACGTGATCGCGCCACAGTCCGCCGTCGATCATGGCATCGGCAAGCGCCATCAACTGGTCTTCGAAAACAGCGTCGTCGCCGTCCTGCCAGACGTCCTCGAACACCGTGTTGATGGCGACGTTGCGGATGCCGAGCGAGAACAGGTGCAGCACGCTTTCCTTGATGAAGGGCAGGTCGTCGTGGCTGATGGTGGCCTTGGTCTGGGCCTCGGGAAACTGGCGCAGCCACAACGGGATCGCCTTGACCACCCGGTCGTAGGAGCCGCGGCCGTTGGCGAAAACACGGTTGGCGTCATGTTTGCGCTTGGTGCCGTCAAGCGAGATGCCGATCGAGACGTGGGTGCGGTTCTTGGCGATGAAGTGCTGCACCTTCGGTTTGGCATAGAGCAGGCCGTTGGTCGAAAAGCTGAAGCGATAACTTTCGAACCAGGGGTGATCGGTCTCAAACAACCGCAGCTTGATGTAATCGCAGATGCGATCGATCAGGTCGATCTCGATCAGCGGCTCGCCGCCGATGAAATCGAACACGATCGCATGGGAGTCATAGTATTGCGGCGTAGCGAGCAGGTATTCCACGGTGGCGCGCGCCACTTCGAAATCCATCCGCCGCGTCTTGTTCTTGCCGACGAGATAGCAGTACTTGCAGGCCAGCTGGCAGTCTTCGGTGACGACGAACGTCACCGATTTTGCGGACCCTTCCTTCCAGGACCACAAGCGGTTGTCGCGGCGCAGGTCGTTGCGGCTTGGCATTCTCGCCTAGCCGGAGTTTTTCTGGTTGTTTCCGAGGCAGAGATCTTTGCAGGTGTTCTGACAGGTGTCGCTGCACCCATTCTGGCAATCGCCGCCGCAATGATTCATGCAGTCGCCGGTGCAGGTATTGCCGCAGTCGTTGCAGGCCATCGCCGGCGTCGGAAAAACCACCGCCGCAAAGCCGATGGCGGCCAGGGCCGGAAGCATCTTGCTGAGAAGTTTGCGGCGTTCGGGGCGAATGTCGGATTTCCTGGTCATGTCACGCCTTCCTGCGTTGTCATGCGTTGAGAGAGATTTCACAACTGTCGAAATCGATCGTCCAATGGCCGGTGGCGCTGCTCTCCCAGCCGTAGAGTCTGCCTTTTTCCTTCCACCACGCCTGAAAGCGTGTCGCGGTGCGCCCCATGTCGGCGACCAGCTTTTCGTAGAAGGCGTCACCGGCCGGCATGTTGCCGTTTTCCCGCAGCGCCGCCACCAGTTCGACGAGCCCGTTCTTGCGTTCATACAGCGCCTGGATTTCGTCGCGCTCGGCCGGTGTAACGCGCCCGACGACGCGCGGTGTTTGTGATCCGGTTCGGGCGGTCTTCGGTTTTGGTGCCATGCTCGCTCCTGTCACAACATCGGGTCGCCGGAAGGATCGCCAGCCATTATCGGCGGATCGCGTCCGATCAACTCCAGCGGATCGCTGTAGTTCAACTCGACGATACGCGGCAGGCGCCCGAAGGGTTCGATCCGGCCGAGATCGCGCAGCAATTGGCGCGAGGCCTCGCGCTCGATGTGGGCAATCCGGCACTGTTGCTCGGATGGTACGTTGTATTCGTCGGTCAGCTTACGGCTCAACCAGACACAGCGCTTGCAGTGCCATGCATCGCAGCGCGTACACAGCGGCGCGCGAGCGTAAGCCAGGGTGGCGGGTGGCGTGGCGACAAATCCCCCGTCGGGATCGAAGCGCCCGATCGGATCGGCATTGGCGGCGAGAAACGCCGGGCAAATGTGGCAGCCGCCGTCGGGCGCTACGGTGATGTGCTTTTCGCCGGCGTCGCAATGGCGGCGCGCCTTGAGGAACATGCGATCGGTCAGGACATTGACTTCGAGCCGCTTGCCGGCGGCAAAAACCTTTTTGAGCGCGGCCGCGATCGCCGCGAGTTCGTCGGCATAAATGTCGAGATCGCCAGCGGTGAAATACTCAATGTCGGTCAGATGCAGGCTGAGGCGGCCGAATTTGCCGACCAGAGCTGCAAACAGACCAGCCAGGTGCGGCAGGTCGCGCCGGCCTGCCCGCACAATGAGGTTGCGAGACCAGTTGGGCGTCAAGGCGGCCAGGACGGTATGATCATTCGCCGCCAGCACCAGGACCGCCCCAGGGTACACCTCATGCAGCGCACCGGGCGCGATGAGCATGTGCGGCACTCGCCCCATCTGTCGCTTCAAGGCCGGCGGCGGCGAACGCTCGCCGAGCAAAAACGTCAGCGCAATGCCGTTTTCGAGCGCGTGACGGACGATGGCCTTCAACAGTTCCGGCGCCATCCAGCGTGGCGGCAGCGGGACGCCGAAGCGCGGATTGTCGTAATGGCAAAACGCTACGGCGCCGTCTTCCAGGGCGATCAGTGCGTACTCGGGTGCACAAAGCGGCATCTCGGGCCTTAATCAGGTAGATTGGGCGGTGCAATGGCCCGAGCAGGTGTTCTGGCAGGAGCCCGAGCAGTCGTCGGAACAGATGCCCGTGCATTTGCCGGCGCAGCCGTTGGCGCAAGTGCCGCCGCAATTGCCGTTGCCGCATTCGGCCGTACAGCTGCCGGAGCAAGTGCCTTGGCAGCCGGCCTCGCACAGGCTGTCGCAACTGGCCGCAGCACTTTGCGTCACGATGGCCGCCAGCCCAACAACCGCCAGGACCGGCAACGCCCTGCCGAGAAGACGCCGCCGGGCCGGATCGACCTGCTTGTTCATCGCTCAGGCCTTGGAAGAACCCGAGCAGCTGCCGGTGCAGGTAGAATCGCAGCCGCCGCACTTGCCTCCACAGTCGCCCATGCAATCGCCCCTGCAGCTTTCGACGCAATTTTCGGAGCAATTGGCTTTGCAGGTCTCGCCGAAGCAACTCGCGCGCGCCGGCGTTGCCGCCAACCCGAAGCCGACGATGGCCAGCGTCGGAATGACACCCGACCTCAGGAAGCCGCGACGGTCCATTTTCTTTGCCATGGAATACCCCCTCACCAATAAACGCCTATCCAGCGTTCGCTCCGCATACGGTGCGTCGCATGATGGAGTGCGGACTTTTCTACTCAGCCGTAAAAAATGCAAGTAAATCCAAAAAACGTCGTTGCGTGCAATTGCGAACAAAACGCAGATTGTAATGTATGCGACGGATTAGCGATACCTGATCAAAATGCATCGTTGAGTGGACGTCTCTTTTTGGTGCTGGCGTTTTCGGTGTTGCCGCAAATTGTGATGATTATAAATTGCGATGAAGATTACCATCGCCACAGTTATGCGGGCCGCTGAATCGCATTACGATGGCAAGTGGTTCGCGTCCGCGGAGGGCTTCACATGACTGGTGCGCGCAAAGCTTGTTGGCTTGTTCTGGCAACGCTGCTGGTGACGAAACCGATGTCGGCGGACATGGGGCAGGTCCACCTGAGCAGTGCGCCGGCTGACGTCTCCGAGAGCGCGCAAAAGGCCCTGATCCTGCACAACGGCCGCGAGGAAATTCTCATTCTCGGGACCGAACTGGAAGCCACCGGCAAGGCCTCGGTCGTCCGGTTCATTCCGTTCCCGTCGGAACCAAAAGTGGCGTTGGCGCCGAACGGTGTGTTTTCGACCTTGGCCGCGGTGGTGAAGAAGTACGGCCTTCGCTACGTGACGGCGTTCCATTCCAAGGGAGGTGCGCCGACGCTGCAGCAGAACGGCGTCGACGTGACCTTCGCTGGTCGGCTGGGTGAGCACGATCTGACGGTGATCCACGTCCGCGACGCAACCCAGTTCCGCGCCTGGGCGAATGCCTATTTCCACAAGAGGGGATTCGCGCCGCAAAAGCGGTTCGCCGTCGCCGAAGCCATCGTCGCCGACTACGTCGCCCGCGGCATTGCGTATTTTGCCATCGACGCGGTCGAGTTGTCGGCCCAGAAGCGGTTTGTCGATCCGATCGTCTACCGCTTCGCCAGCCCGTCTCTCTATTATCCTTTGAAGACCTCCAACAGTTTCGGCGGCAAAGGCGATATCGAACTCTATGTCGTCGGTCCGACCACGCTGTGCGCGCCGGGCAGCAACGTCTTTATGGATGAGGGTGACAAGGCCCTCAACGCCCAGGGAATGGTGACCGGGCCGTGCCTTGGGCTGCGCGTGAAGGCCAGCACCTCGGCGCTGCTGGTTCCCGAAGAGCGCGATCTGGCGGCCTTGTATCCGGCGGCGGTGGATTTCTTCGGCGCCCAGCCGGCGTTCTTGCAGGCGATCCGCTACAGCGGCGACTATCATTTCGACAACGACGTGATCGTGCCGCTGCCGCAAGGCGTCGCCAAGCCGATGAGCATGCCGGTGGTCGAAAACCATGCGCCGTGGGCGATCCACTTGAACGACGAAGATCCGCGCTGCAGCGCGCCGCCGGTAGCCGGCACCTGCAAAGGCAATTTCGAGCGCTATTACTTCGATCAAAAGACCGGCGCCTGCCGGATGTATTCCTGGGGCGGCTGTGAAGGCAATCCGCCGTTCGCCGCCATGGAGGAATGCGTCAAGACCTGCGTCAAACGCCCGACCGGGCCGTGAGCCGGCGGGGTGCCGGAGGCTGGCTGATCGCGGCCGTCGCGTTGGCGCTTGTAGCGGCCGCTCGAGCCGATCCGATCGCAGACGTGGACTGCACGGTGCCGCAGCACGCCCAGCGCCTCATCAATCACTGCTCCAGTCTCAAATTGCAGGACCTCGACCGGCAGTGGGCGGCGCTTCGCCGGGACATTGAACGGACCCTCCCCGACGAAACCGATCGCGTCCGCTTTCAGGCAGCCGAGGACGCTTGGCTCGCGTTCCGCAAGGCGCAGTGCGCCTTTGTCGCGCCGCCCAGCCGTCGGGGGAGTTTGTCGTCCATGATCTATACGATCTGCGCCCGCGATCTGACGGACGCGCACCTCAGCCAGCTTCGATCCTATCTCGACTGCCGCGTGCGCGCGCCGGCGGCAAACTGCCGGCCGTAATTCGGTTCAGGCCTGGCACGGCGTCACCTGCGAGCGAATCCGCTCGTATTCCTTTTCGGGATCGGCGATATCGCGAATGACGATGCCACTGGCCGACGAGTTGGAGAAGCTCAGGGCGCTGAACGGACTCGACGTCGTCGGTCCCCCGGTCGCCATGGTGGCTAGGTAAACCGAGCCAAGCCCGCATGTCCGCTGCAGAACGCCCATGCGAAGCACGACTTCCTTCACGTCGGAATAACGGATGACCTTCTTGCTGATGGTGAGAAATCCCTCCTCGAATTCGAGGTGATCGGCAAAGAAGCGATATTCCGTGCGTGCATAACTGAATTTGCGGCCGAAGTAGTAGATCGCGGGCACCCCCACAAAGGCAAGGACACCGAACAAGGCGAACGTGCCGAACGAGAAGGTCGGCCCATCCTCCAGGCCGTCGGTGAACCAGGACAAGGCGAGCGAAGCAAACCCGCCGAAAAACAGGGCGGACCAGAGTGTCAGGAACAGTTGCAAGGGAATCTGCGCGAGCAACACGGTTCTGCCAACGAACACCGGCTTCAGTGAAAATGTCATGTCGCCCCCCTTTTGAACCGAGATCACCGAGCATAATGTGACATGAGGTAACTTCCTACCCCGATGTCGGTGATACCAGGCGTGCGAAGATGGAATTCGAGAAGCCGATGTGAAATGCAAACATGGCGACGGCATTGGTTGCTGATTGGCGCAGTGGTTCTGTTGGTGCTGATTGGCTTGATATCGCGCGCCGCGTTCGCCGCCGGGCAATCGGGCGCGATGCCTCGGGTCCCGGCTGCGACGCCGGCAACGGCGGGCGCGGGGCTCGTATTCACGTTGGAACGGACGCCCGCGCGGGGCGCAATTGTCCTTTTGAGGGTCGCCAACCCGTCGCGCTATGCGTGGTGCGTTAACGAGGTCTCGTTCTCGCCGGGCCAGTTCCTGATCAAGATCGGTAGTCGCGTGATTGGCAGCAGGGCAACGAAAGTGGCGCCGCTCGGTCTGCCCTGCTTGACGTTCAGGCCGGGCGAGGCGCGTGAACAGAAAATCGATTTGACGTCCGCCTTCACGCCGAAGGAACTGCGCGATGGTGTGTTGTGCTACAGCTTTGCTTATCGGCACGATCCCGCCAATGGGACAAGCGGAATGTTCGGCGAGATCGGCACAGTGTGTGAAGGACTGAGCAGCACGAAATACCTGATGCCCACGGAATAACAGTCCGCTTTCGTCCCTTGCCAACCACCGCGTTGCCACAGAACCTGCGCGACGGCGGTGTCCGGCAATTCCCCGCCCGAGCAAGCATCCGCAGCCGCCAAGCGGGCTGCCGGTGTAGCGCGCGCGCATTGTCATTAATCCGGGCTGCGAGTACTCTTTGACGGTCACGGACCAAAGGCGAATTCGCAGCCGTGCCGAGCGTATGTGGCGAAGCCGGAAGCGCAGTGACTGCAGGGGGACGAAGCCTATGGAAAAAAAGCGTAGTGTCAGCCGCCGGTCCTTGCTCGCAAGGACGGGCAGGGTCCTTCCCATGTTGGCGGTGCTTGGTGTGGGCATGGTGTCGATGATGCCGGCGCATGCCAGTGATTGTAATGGAAGCTGCGAAGGCGGCTGCAAGGGCACATGCGAGGGTGGCTGCACCGGAACCTGTGAGGGTGGCTGCACCGGTACGTGTGAAGCCGGGTGCAAGGGCACCTGTGAGGGCTCGTCAAAGCTCTAACGGGCTGCGTCGCGCCGACGCAAAGATACGAGAATGACAAAGGCCCGGGTGCTGAGACGCATCATGGCGTTGCTGCGCACCCAATCGAGTGATCGCCGCACCGCCCGCCTGCGTGAAATGGCGGACCACATCCCCGATTATGCAAACGAGCCCCGGGGCAGGGCTGCCAAGGATGGGTGAAGGCGGCTGTCGTAGAGCGGCTCGTGGCAAAAATCACCGAGCGCGCGCCAGCATGCAGCAAGCTTCTGAATTGGTAGACCAACCCGAGTGACGGACAGTCAGTCGTGAAAATGAATGGCTGCTGCGGCCATGCGTGTCGAAGTTCCGCGTTCCAGGCACCGCTCGCCAACAAATTTTCCCCGTCACGGAACGGGATCGCGTCTTGCGCGTCCTGGCTTTGAGCCGCCGCAGGTTTGAACCGTCGCGGTGACGGCGCCTGCCGCGCTCATGGAGGGAAGCCCATGACAGTTCGTCGTTTGAAACTCGCGTTGCTGGCCGCGGTTGCACTCACAACGGTGCCCGCGGGTGCCGATTTCATCAAAACGACGCCTCTGGTCACCGACGATCCGGCGGCCAATCCGGCCGCGATCACCGACGCCAGCCTGGTCAACGCCTGGGGTATTTCCGACAGCGCCACCAGCCCGTTCTGGGTGTCCGACAACGGCACTGGCGTCACCACGGTCTACCGCGTCACCCCGGGCAGCAACGCCATCACCAAGCTTGGCCTGACGGTCACCATTCCGGGCGATGGCTCGGTCACCGGCCAGGCCTTCAACGGCGCCGCGGGAACCGGCGCCTTCAATGGCGACAACTTCCTGTTCGTCAGCGAAGACGGCACCGTCTCCGGCTGGCGCGGCGCCATCGGCACAACGGCGGAAGTGCTGCAGGCGGGCAGTGCCGCCAATATCTATAAGGGCACGACCACGGCGACGGTCGGAGGCCACGCCTATCTCTATTCGGCGAATTTCGCCTCGGGTCAGGTCGATGTGCTGAAAGGCGATGCCGGCGCCCCCGATCTCGCCGGCCATTTTGCCGATCCGACGCTGCCCTCCGGTTATGCGCCGTTCAACGTTCAGGTGCTTGCCGGGCACATCTTCGTCACCTTTGCCCAGCAGGTCGCCGGATCGAATGACGAGGCCCACGGCGCCGGGCTCGGCTTCGTCGACGAGTTCGACACCAACGGCAATTTCATCGCCCGGGTGGCGAGCGGCGGCGTGCTCAATGCGCCGTGGGCGCTGGCGATCGCGCCCGCCGGTTTTGGTGTCTTCGCCGGCGATCTGTTGGTCGGCAATTTCGGCGACGGGCACATCAACGCCTTCGACCTCGCCAGCATGAGTTTCGACGGCGTGCTCAAGGACATGAACGGCAATCCGCTGGCGATCGATGGCTTGTGGGGCCTCGCTCCCGGCAACGGCGCGGCGGCGGGCAGTACCGGCGACCTTTATTATTCGGCCGGTCCCGGCGATGAATCGCATGGCGTGTTCGGCGCCCTCAGCTTCGTGCCCGAGCCGGCCAGCGTGGCGCTGTTCGGCATGGCCCTGTTCGCCTTGCGCCGCCGCCGCCGGGCCTGACAGATCGGCATTGACGCGCTATCCTCGCGGGCGCAGTTGCCAGCGGGGGGCGCGCCATGCTGCGTTGGGGTTTCGGTTTTGGATTCATGCTTCTGGCGATTACGCCGGCGTCGGCGGGGTTCGATGCACCGCTCAAGACCGAGATCATCCCGACCACCGGCAAGGCGGTGCTGCACTGCCAGACCTTCCCGAACTTCCTTCTGAAGTGGGAGGTCGACGGCGAGATAACGCCGGTCATCTACATCCTGAAAGGCAAAGGGCCGTGGGCCTGCGCCAGCACCATGAAGGACGAACTGCATTTCGGGTCGTGGCCGATGGTGCGGGTCAAAGGGCCGTACATCGTGCTGCAATATCCTCCGCAGGCGGACTACGGTTCTTCGTTCACGGTGTTCGATACGCGACGGTGGCGTTACGTCGAGGCCGCCAGTGTCATCGGCGATTTCACCGCGATCCGGCTTGATGGCGAGGCGCTGGTGCTCGACTACCGCCGTTCGGTGGCGCCGGAGTGTTCGCTCTATTACGGCGTGGCGACCGAATGCTGGGGCATCGTCAAAAAACAGTCTGGCCTCACCGACGCGATGATGCCCGATTGCCGGACGCCTTACGAAAACGCCAAGCGCGAACTGAACGTCGCCGACATCACCGATTATCCGGCAACCGTCACCTACGCCGCCGAACTGCGGATCGTAAACGGCAAAGCGACCGACACCTCTCGCCCCGGCCCGGTCACCTGCGCGCCCTGATCACGACGCCTTCTTGGTTGCCGGCGAACGCCAGCGCCGTACGATCTGGGCGAGTTCGTCGCGGCTGATGTCGACGGTGCGCCAGGCGTTGGAGAACGAGGCCTGCTGGACATGGGCGGAGCGGGCAGCGCGCATTTCCTTGAAGCGGATGCGCATAGGCATCACCGAGCCTTGCCCCAGCACGATCGCTTCGCGGTCGCCGAGCAGCGGCAAAAATTCCAGCAGGTCGAGCGCGCCTTCATGGGTGTTGGCGCGGATCACCGCTTGGTCGCGTTCGGTGGAGAGTCGCATCGCGATCACCGTCGAGCATTGGCTCATGATGGTGGCGTCGAGTTCCGATGGCCGTTGGGTGATCAGCGCCAAGGCGACGCCGTATTTGCGCCCCTCCTTGGCGATGCGGGCGAGCGCCTGCCGCGTCGGCATGAATTTGTTGCCGGCATCGGCGGGGGCATAGCGGTGCGCCTCTTCGCAGACGATCAGCAGCGGCAGCCGCGCCTCGCTCCAGCTGGCAAGGTCGAAGGCGAGGCGCGAGATCACCGAGATCACCACGTCCATGATTTCGCCCGGCACGGTGGAGAGGTCCAAGACCGTGATCGGCTTGTCGCCGACCGGCACGCGGAACAGGCGCCCCAAGACGTCGGTCATGGTGTCTTCGATCATCACGCTGCCGAACATGAAGCCGTAGCGCGCGTCGCTGACCAGCGTTTCGACGCGGTTCTTCAGCCGCTTGTAGGGCAGGGTGTTGAGGGTGCGGTCGAGCTTGCCAAGCTGTTCGTCGAAATAGGCGACGAGGTCGGCGAGACGGAACGGCACCGGCGTGTCGACGGTGATGGAAGAGGTTTCGGTCTGCGGCCGCCGCACGCGTCCGGCAAAAGCCTCGGAATAGCGCCGCTTGGCCCACACCACCGCGTCGGTGAGGATTTCGATTTCGGCTTCGCGCTGTTCCTCGGGGCTGATGAAGGCGGCGGTGAGTTCGTGGAAGTTGAGCAGCCAGAACGGCAGATTGAGATTGGAAGGATCGATCACCTCGGCCTGGTTGCCGAAGGCGGCGGCGTATTCGCCGTGGATGTCGAGCACGACGATGCGGGCTTGGCGGTATTCCGGCAGCAGGCTCTTCAGGATGCAGGTCAGCGCCGTCGACTTGCCGCAGCCGGTGGTGCCGATGATGAGGAAATGCTTGCCGATCAGATCGTCGACCAGGAGTCGCGCCGGCACGTCCGCGTGCTGATAGAGTGCGCCGACCTCGATGGTGGCGACATCGGGGCGGGTGTAGGCGAGCGTCAGCGCTTCGTGATCGGCGAGATGGACGCCGTCGCCGATGGTGGGCAGGCTGGAAACGCCGCGGCGGAACACGCGCCCCTTCGCCGGGTCGAGCAGGATTTCGCCGGCGAGATTGAGTTCGAGCAGATTGACTTCCTCGGCGCCCGAAGCCGCATCCGGCATCGGCACGCTGACCGCCGATACGATGCCGATGACGAGGGCGTGCGGCGTCGGGATGGTCAGCGTCGATCCGATCTCGACGCGATGGTGCGCGGTCGGGTTCTTCTCCATCACCGCCACCGCCTGGGCGCCGGTCACCGAGACGATGTGGCCGACGCGTGGCGACACGTTGGGGCGTTTGGAGCCGGCATAGCTCATCGAAGTGCCTCCTCGGCGGGTATGGTGAAGGCGACGGTGGTGCCGCGCCCTTCGGCGGAATCGAGCCACAGTCGTCCGCCATGGCGTTCGACCAGCGCCTTGGCGATCGGCAGGCCGAGGCCGGTGCCTTCGTGGGCGCGGGTATGGCCGCTGCGCACTTGCCCGAACGGTTTCAGTGCGAGTTGCAGTTGTTCGGCGCTCATGCCGATGCCGGTATCGCGCACCGACACGGCGACGTAGCGGCTGTCGACCGCCGCGGCGGCCAGCGTGATGGTGCCGCCGGTGGGCGTGAATTTGTGGGCGTTGCTGAGCAGATTGATGACGATCTGCTTCAGCCGACGGCCATCGGCGCGCACCAGCGGCAGCTGCTCGGGCAGGACGACGGCGAGCGTCTGGCTTTTTTCGGCGATGCGGGCTTCGACCAGCGTGGCGGCGCTGAACAGCAGGTCGCGCAGGGGATAGGTTTCGAGATCGAGTTCGAAGGTGCCGCTCTCGATCTTGGCGACGTCGAGAATGTCGGAGATGATGGCGAGCAGGTGCTTGCCGGCGTCGTTGATCAGTCCCGCGTATTCGGTCGCCCGTTCGCGCGCCAAAGCCGGCTGGCCGGCGATGATGTCGGAAAAGCCGATGATGGCGTTGAGCGGCGTCCTCAGCTCATGGCTCATGTTGGCGAGGAATTCGGATTTGGCGCGCGAGGCGAGCGCCTGTTCCATTGCCGCAGCCCTCAGCGCGCGTTCGCCGCGTTGCCGCGACACGCATTGCCCGAGGTCGAACGTGTATCGTGAGAGGAGCGAGGAACGCCCCTGACGCGCCGCCATTTTCCTGCTTCCATGCCCTACGCACGTAGCGCGAAAGTAGCAGCGATGCGGCTAAGCAAGCCTTAATGGACGTGACATAAGTACCAAAGCCCGGGCTTGGATTGATCTATTGTTAACGTAGCTTACCAATTCGTTAGCGCGCCTCACGGGCCGCCGCGGGCGCCGACGGCGCCGAATATCTGGCCCGAAGTATAGGTCGGCTCGTTGGATGCGAGCAGGACATAGAGCGGCGCCAGTTCCGCCGGCTGGCCGGGGCGTCCCATCGGGGAGTCGGCGCCGAAGCTGACGACCTTGTCGGTCGGCTGTCCGCCCGAGGGCTGCAGCGGAGTCCAGATCGGACCCGGCGCCACGCCGTTGACGCGGATGCCGCGCTTGGCCGTCTGTTTCGCCAGCGCCTTGACGAAGATCATGATGGCGCCCTTGGTCATCGAATAATCGAGCAGGTTCTGCGACGGGTCATAGGCGTTGACCGAGGTGGTGCAGATGATCGTCGAACCCGGCTTCAGGTGCGCCATCGCCGCCTTGGTGATCCAGAACATGGCGTAGACATTGGTCTTGAAGGTGGAATCGAACTGCTCGTCCGGCAGCTCGGTGATGAAGTCGATGGAATGCTGCTTGGCGGCGTTGCTGACCAGGATATCGAGCCCGCCGAGCTCGCGCGCCGCGGTATCGACCAGCCGGCGGCAGAACGCCTGATCGGTGATGTCGCCCGGCAGCGGCACGGCTTTGCGCCCTTCGCGGCGGATCAGCGCCACGACTTCGCGCGCATCGGGTTCCTCCACCGGCAGATAGCCGAAGGCGACATCGGCGCCTTCGCGGGCAAAGGCAATCGCGGCGGCCCGCCCGATACCGGAATCGCCGCCCGTGATCAGCGCCTTGCGGCCCTTGAGCCTGCCCGATCCGCGATAGCTGGTTTCGCCATGATCGGGGCGCGGGGTCATTTGCGAAGCGAGGCCGGGCGGGTCCTGCTTCTGCGCCGGGAACGGCGGATGGGGATATTCGCTCGCCGGATTGGGTCCGCCGCCCGATTGCGCTGCGGCCGGTCCCGCTGCCGCCGTCACCAGTCCGGTGGAAAGGCCGCCCATCACCAGGCGGCGGGTATTGTCGATCGGTTCCATGCGCGCGGCTCCCGCTGAATTCGGTGGAATAACTTCGACGCCGCGCCGCCGTTCCAAACGAAAAGCGCCGCCCTTGCGAGCGGCGCTTACTTGCAATGCTGTTTGTTTCAGGCCTTGGGCGGAGCCGGGAAACCGCGGTCGCGCATCAGCGCATCGACCGTGGCGTCGCGGCCGCGGAATTTGCGATAGGCGTCTGCCGCTTCCACCGTGTTGCCGATCGAGATGATGTCGTCGTGCAGCTTCTTGCACAGGGCAACGTTGTAGAAGCCGCCCGGCGCCTCTTCGAAATACTCGGCCGCATCGGCGACCAGCACTTCGGCCCAGATGTAGTTGAAGTAGCCCGCGGCATAGCCTTCGCCGCTGAAGATGTGCCCGAAGTGGGGCATGCGGTGGCGCATGACGATTTCGGCCGGCATGCCGATTTCGCTGAGCGTCGCCTTCTCGAACGCCGCCGCATCGATGTCGGCGGCTCCGGCGAGATGCAGCTTCATGTCGACGATCGCCGAGGCGAGGTATTCCACCGTCGCGAAGCCCTGGTTGAAGGTCTCGGCCTTCTTGATCTTGGCAACCAGGTCCTCCGGCATCGGCTTGCCGGTCTCGAAATGCACCGCAAAGCGCGACAGCACTTCGTGGGTCGGCAGCCAGTGTTCGTTGAGCTGGCTGGGGAACTCGACGAAGTCGCGCACCACGTTGGTGCCGGCCAGCGTCGGATAGGTCACGTTCGAATTCATGCCGTGCAGGGCGTGGCCGAATTCATGGAACATGGTGGTGGCGTCGTCCCACGAGATCAGGATCGGCTTGCCTTCGCCGGCCGGCACGAAATTGCAGTTGTTGGAGACGATCGGGGTGATCGCGGTCTTGAAGCGCTCCTGGGTGCGGTATTCGTTCATCCAGGCGCCCGAACTCTTGCCGGCGCGGGCATAGGGATCGAAGTACCACAGCGCCACATGCTTGCCGTCGCGGCTGACGTCGAAGACGCGGATGTCCTTGTGCGCCGTCGACAGGCCGTGGGTTTCGGTGAACTGAAGGCCGTGCACCTTGCCCGCCGCCCAGAACATGCCTTCGCGGATCTTGTCCATCTGCAGGTACGGCTTGATCAGGCTTTCGTCGAGATCGTATTTCGCCTTGCGCACCTTCTCGGCATAGAAGCGATAGTCCCACGGCGCGATCTTGATGGCGGCGCCTTCGCTGTCGGCGAGCTTCTGCATGTCGGCGACTTCCTCGCCGACGCGCGCCACGGCGGGCTTCCACACCTTCATCAGAAGGTCCATCGCCGCATCGGGCGTCTTGGCCATCTGGTAGTCGCAGATCCAATGCGCGAAGGTCGGATAGCCGAGCAGCTTGGCCTTCTCGGCGCGCAGCTTGCAGATCTTGGCGATGATCGCCTTGTTGTCGTGGGCGTCGTTGTTGTCGCCGCGGCTGGTCCACATGCGGAAGGCTTTTTCGCGCACCGGCCGGTTGGTCGAATAGGTGAGCAGCGGCTCCATCGCCGAGCGGGTGTTGGCGAAGACGTATTTGCCGTCGAGCTTCTTGTCCTTGGCCGCTTCCGCCGCCGCCGACACCAGCCAGTCGGGCAGGCCGGCGAGATCGCCCTTGTCGAGCGTCAGCCACACGCTTTCCTCGTCGCCGAGTTCGTTCTGGCCGAATTCGGTGTAGAGCGTGGACAGCGCCTGATTGACTTCGGCGAGCCGCTTTTTGCCGGCCGCGTCGAGGGCGGCACCTTCGCGCACGAAGCGGCGGTAGGTCACCCAGACGAGGCGCTGCTGCTCGGCGCTGAGGCCACTGGTTTCACGCTTGTCGTAGACTGCCTTGATGCGGGCGAACAGCTTCTCGTTCTGCACCACCTCGTCGCCGAAGGCGGCGAAGATCGGGCTCATCTCCTTCTCGACCGCCTTCATGGCGTCGTCGTTCATCGTCGAGGTGTAGATGTTGAACAGGGCGGCGCCGCGCCCGAGCGGACGGCCGGCGTCTTCCATCGCGGCGATGGTGTTGGCGAAGGTGGGCGGTGCCGTATTGCCCGCAATCCGGGCAATTTCGGCCCTGTTGAGGTCGATGGCGTGCTTCAAGGCGGCACTGAATTCGCCGACCTTGGCCTTACGGAAATCTGGAACGCCGCCATAAGGACCGACCCAGGGGTCGAGCAGCGGGAACTGAGCGGCAGCCGACATCGGGCCCATCGCGGCAAAAGTGGTTGCAGCGGCCGAAGCTAGCAGAAATTGGCGTCTTTGCATGGGAAACCCCTGGCTGGCGGAAATTGATTGATGTCAATTCTCGCACCCTCGCCCTGCCGCGCTCAATTCACTCGCGCGCGAGGACCCGCGTCAGGATGTCGTAGGTAATGTGGCATGGAAAATACCTGTCCTGACGGCTCCTCCGCTATGATGGGCCCAAGCCGCAATCCTATAATGCGGCAATTGGGAGAAATGCCGTGCGCCTTACTCTGCATACAGATTATGCGCTGCGCATGTTGATGCTGCTGGCGCTTGAACCGGAAGAACTGCACACCATCGCCAGTGTGGCAACGCGCTATCGCATCTCGCGCAATCACCTGATGAAGGTGGCGCAGACCTTGATTCAAGCCGGTTTCGTAGCGTCCGTACGCGGCCGCCATGGCGGTCTCAAGCTCGGGATGGACCCGGCTGCGATTCGGATCGGTGCCGTCGTGCGCGCCACCGAAGACGGTTTTGCGATGGTCGAATGCTTCGACCGCAAGCGCAACACCTGCGTCGTGACCCCGGCCTGCGGGCTCCGCAAGCCGCTCGACGAAGCGGTCCAGGCCTTCCTCGAGGTGCTGGACAAGACCTCGCTCGCCGACGTCAGCCAGGTCCCGGGCAAGGCCACGCGCATGCGCCGGCTGTTGACCGAGTCCGTCGCGGCGGCGGTCTGAGCACCGGATTCGGGCCGGAAAAGGGTTCGAAAGCCCGGGTCGGGCAACGATCACGTTTCACAAATCGGGACGGGTGGAATAAACAGGACCCCGAGCCGGGATGGCTCACGAGTCCGGGCGAGGGGCCCGGGGTCGCACTTCAGCATTGAAGGCCAGGATGGCCCGCACCACCGAACCGCTCGAACTCAAGAAGCCGTCGTCGCGCAAGCAGCGCGGCGCCACCACCATTCTCGACGTTGCCCGCCGGGCAGGCGTCTCGCCGATGACCGTCAGCCGCGTCGTCAACGGCGAGAAGAACGTGCGCCCGGCGACCCGCGCGGCGGTGCTGGCCGCGGTCAAGGCGCTGAACTATTCGCCCAACCCGGCGGCCCGTTCGCTGGCCGGGGCGGAGGCGGCGCGCATCGGCCTGATCTATTCCAACCCGTCGGCCGCCTATCTCACCGAATTCCTGGTCGGCGCCCTCGACGAAGCCAGCCGCACCTCGGTGCAGATCATGCTCGAGAAGTGCGAAGCGACCTCGTCGGCCGAGCGCAATGCCGTGCGCAAGCTGGTGGCGTCGGGCGCTGCCGGCGTGATCCTGCCGCCGCCCTTGTGCGAGAGCCACGACGTGCTCGACGAGCTGAAGCAGGCGGGCCTGCCGACGGTGGCGGTGGCGACCGGGCGCTTCGGCAAAGGCGCGAGCTGCGTGCGCATCAACGACCTCGCCGCCTCGCGCGAGATGACGAATTACCTGCTGACGCTCGGCCATCGCCGCATCGGCTTCATCAAGGGCCATCCCAACCAGACCGCCTCCACCGAACGCGAGAAGGGCTTTTTGAGCGCGCTGGCCGATGCCGGCATCAAGCACGATCCGGCGCTGATGGTGCAGGGCTATTACAGCTACCGCTCCGGCCTTGATGCGGCCGAAACGCTGCTGACTTTGAAGCAGGCGCCGACCGCGATCTTCGCGGCCAACGACGACATGGCGGCGGCGGCGGTTTCGGTTGCCCATCGCAAGGGGCTCGACGTGCCGCGCGATCTGTCGGTGGTCGGCTTCGACGACACCTCCATTGCCACCAACATCTGGCCGGAGCTGACCACCATCCGCCAGCCGATCACCGCCATGGCCGAGATTGCGCTCGATCTGATCGTGCAAGCGATCCGCAGCCACAAGCGCAACGGCGGCGAGGCCAAGTCGGTTGACCATCTCGTCACCTATTCGCTGATCAAGCGCGGTTCGGCGGCGACGCCCCCGAATCTGCCCAAACCGGCACCTAAACCGGCAGCGGAATAGCGTCTGCCGCCCTGCGGTTGCGGGTCGTGCACAGCTTGCGGTCAAGTATCGCGGGGCGCGGCTGCCGGTGCCGGTGGTGGCGCATTGACGAGCTTCTGACAGCGCTTCCATAGTGCCGTTCGGAATGGACACATTGCCGCCCGCTGGCTGGTAGCGCTATCAATGTGCAGCAACGGAGCGATACGGTAGGGTGCTCGGCCCGGCAGACCGCTAAGAGTCTGCGCTAGACAACGCGACTGCGGTCGCAAGGGGAGAAGTATTGATGGCCAAAACCAATTATGGGCTCATCGTCGGCCTGACCGTGGCGGCGACGCTCGGTGGCCTCTTGTTCGGTTACGACACGGCGGTGATCTCGGGCACCACCGATGCGATCAAGGTGAATTTCGTCGAGCCGCGGCATCTCTCCGAAGGCTGGGCCAACATGGTGCACGGCTTTGCGGTGGCGTGTGCGCTGCTCGGCTGCGTCATCGGCGCCTTGCTCGCCGGTCCGATTTCCACCCGCATCGGCCGCAAATGGGGCCTTCTGATCGCGGGCGTCCTGTTCTTCCTGTCGAGCGTCGGCGCTGGCTATCCCGAATATTTCTGGAGCCTGTTTGGCGCCACCGGCTACAAGGCGCTGCCGGCCTTCATCCTCTATCGCCTGATGGGCGGCACCGCGATCGGCATGGCCTCGATGCTGGCGCCGATGTACATCTCCGAGATGGCCCCGACCAAGATCCGCGGCATGCTGCTCACCTTCGAGCAGATCGCCATCGTGGTCGGCATCAATCTCGTCTACTTCGTCAATTTCTGGATCGGCAGCGGCCACGATAGCGACAAGTCCTATCTCGCCAACGTCGGCTGGCGCCACATGCTGGCCTCGGCCGCGATTCCGGCGACGCTGCTGATCATCGCCATGCTGCTGGTGCCTGAGACGCCGCGCTTCCTGGTGCTGAAGGATCGCAACAAGGAAGCGCTGGCGCTGCTGAAGCGGCTGTTCGGCGACGCCGAAGGGGAGAAGACCCACGGCGAGATCAAGGCGACGCTGGTCGAACATACCCGCCCGCTGCTCAGCTACGGCTGGATGGTGGTGCTGGTCGGCATCACGCTCAGCATTTTCCAGCAGCTCGTCGGCATCAACGCGGTGCTCTATTTCGCCCCGCACATGTTCGAAAACATGGGCTCGACGCCGACCGAAGCGCTGTCGCAGTCGGCCTGGTTCGTCGGCGTGACCATGACCCTGTTCACCCTGGTCGCGACCTTCACCGTGGAAAAGTTCGGCCGCAAGCCGCTTCTTTTCTGGGGTGCGGTGATCATGGCGGCGGCGATGATCACGCTTGGCTTCCTGTTCCACCTGCAGATGGTCAGTGCCGCGGCTCCCGCGGCGGCGGCGCATGCCGGCAATGCGGTCGCGGCGGCGGCGCATTCCGGCGGTTCGTCCTACGTCGCGATCGCGGCGGTGGTGGTCTACATCATCGGCTTCTCGTTCTCGTGGGGCCCGATCGTGTGGGTGCTCTTGGCCGAGATCTATCCCAACTCGATCAAGGGCCAGGCGATGTCGATCGCCGTGGCGGCGCAGTGGATCGCCAACTTCATCGTGTCGCAGACCTTCCCGATGCTGGATGGGTCGAGCGCCCTCAACGCCGCGTTCCATCACGGCTTTGCCTATTGGCTGTATGGCGTGTGCGCGGCGGCGGCGGCGGTGTTCGTGTGGAAATACATTCCGGAAACCAAGGGGCGCAGCCTCGAGGACATGGAAAACGTCTGGCACCTTCACGGCAAAGGCAAGAACTGAGAAATGATCACACTCGGACGGGGCAAGTTCGAGCTCGACGTTGCCCCAGAAATCGGCGGAGCGATTACGCGATTTGCCATCGGCGATAAGCCGGTGCTGCGTCCGGTTGCGCCGGGCCAGACCAGCGTGTTGGAAATGTGCTCGTTCCCGCTGGTCCCGTATGCCAATCGCATCGCGGGCGGCACGTTCGCGTTCGGCGGCACCACCTACCGGCTGCCGCTGAACTTCGGCGATCACCCGCATTCGCTGCACGGCCACGGCTGGCAGGCGCCCTGGCGGGTGGAAATCCTGTCGCGCGACCGGCTGAGTCTCGCCTTCGATCATGCACCCGACGCCTGGGCCTGGGCCTATTCGGCCGAGCAGGTGTTCACCATGGCCGAAGACGGTCTCAGCGTGACGCTGTCGATCCGCAGCCGCGATGACAAGCCGATGCCGTACAGCCTCGGCTTCCATCCCTACTTCCCGCGCCATCCCGGCTCGATGCTGCAGGCGGCGGTGAAGGGCATGTGGCTCGCCGACGACACCATGTTGCCGACCGAGCACGTCGACGCCGCCAAGCTGATCGACCTCAACGCCGGTCAGGTGGTGTCGAAGGCGCCGTTCGTCGACAACACGTTCAACGGCTGGCAGGGCCCGGCTGTGATCACCCAGCCCGAGTTGGGCCTTGAGATCACGCTGACGGCCTCCGAGAACGCCGGCTTCCTGCACGCCTTCATTCCCGACGGCGCCGACTTCTTCTGCGCCGAGCCGACGACGGCGATGCCCAATGCCGTCAACCGGCCCGAATCGGCCGCGGCGACGGGCGCCAAGGTGCTGGCGCCGGGGGCGACCGCTTCGCTCGAAATGCGGCTCAAAGTGCGCGCGCTGTAGCGGAACTGACAGAGTTGTAACGAAACGCCGATCTTAACGGTCGGCGTTTTGCTTTTGGTGGTTGTGGCTTGCGGCTGAAAAGCGGTTTCCCCTGTCGGGGAAGCGCTTTATGGTCCGCCCGCCAGCAAGTGAAAGAGGTCGGCGCATGGGCGCTCACGGGGTCAAAGCTGCACGCAATCTCCGCACCCTGCTCATCGTAGCGGGCGCGCTGGCGCTGGCGTCCTGTTCCTCGTCAGGGGTGAAGTCCGCGACGGCGTGGACCGGCCTGTCGAGCGCCGCAGCCGCGCCGGCCCCCAAGGATCAGCCCGCTGCGCCGCTGCCGAGCGACCTCGCCACCGCGACCGGGGTGCATCCCGAGATTTGGCCGCTCAATCCGCCGCCGCCGAAGGATGGGGCGGTCGAAGCCGAAGTGGCGCGCCTGCTGTCGCAGATGACGCTGGAAGAGAAGATCGGGCAGATGCTGCAGCCCGACATCAAGTCCGTCACGCCGGACGACGTCACCCGCTATCATTTGGGCTCGGTGCTCAACGGTGGCGATGTCGGGCCCTACGGCAATTTGCGCGCCCCGGCCGCCGATTGGCTGCGCGCTGCCGACGAGTATTACGACGCCGCGATGCGCGACCGCCTGCGCATCCCGGTGATGTGGGGCATCGATGCGGTGCACGGCCACGGCCACATCCTCGGAGCCACCATTTTCCCGCACAACATCGGTCTCGGTGCCATGCACGATCCCGACCTGGTGCGTCGCCTCGGCGAGATATCGGCCCAGGAAATCCGCGTCACCGGCCAGGACTGGACCTTCGCGCCGACCATCGCGGTGGTGCGCGACGACCGCTGGGGCCGTTCCTATGAGGGCTTTGGCGAGCAGCCGGGCCTGGTGTCCGACAACGCCGTGGCGATGGTCGAAGGCCTTCAGGGCACGCCGGGCAGCGCCGACTATCTCAAGGGCGGCCATGTGCTCGCTTCGATCAAGCATTTCCTCGGCGACGGCGGCACCGATGGCGGCGTCAATGCCGGCAATATGACCTATTCCGAGACCGCGGTGCGCGACCTGTTCGCGGCGCCGTATATTGCCGCGATCAAGGCCGGCGCCAAGAACGTGATGGTGTCCTACTCGTCGTGGCGCGGCACCCGGATGCACGGCCAGAAGGGTCTCGTCAGCGATGTGCTGGTCGGGCGGCTTGGCTTCGACGGCTTCGTCATCAGCGATTATCACGGGATCGCCAATGTGCCCGGCTGCACCCGCTCGAACTGTCCGCAGGCGGTCAATGCCGGCATCGACATGATCATGACCGGCGACGATTGGAAGACGCTGTATGCCAATCTGGTGTCCCAGGTGCGCTCCGGCGTGATCCCGATGGCGCGGATCGACGAAGCGGTAAGCCGCATCCTCCGGGTCAAGATCGAATCCGGCCTGATGACCGCCGGCCGTCCGTCGGCCCGTCCCTATGCCGGCCATTTCGAGCTGCTGGGCTCGAACGAGCATCGCGCCGTGGCGCGGCAGGCGGTGCGCGAGTCGATGGTGCTGCTCAAGAACGACGGCGGCCTGTTGCCGCTATCCCCGCGCAGCCATGTGCTGGTGGCCGGCGACGGCGCCCAGAACATGTCGAAGCAGACCGGCGGCTGGACGGTGACCTGGCAGGGCACCGAGACGAGCCGCGCCGACTTCCCGCATGGCACGACGATTTTCGAAGGCATCAAGTCGAACGTCGAAGCTGCCGGCGGCACCGTCGATTATTCGCCGGACGGCACCTTCCGCGAGCGTCCCGACGTCGCCGTGGTGGTGTTCGGCGAGGACGCCTATGCCGAAGGCCGCGGCGACATCTCCACCCTCGACTATCAGGCGGCGACCAAGCGCGACCTGAAGCTGCTGCAGCGGCTGCAGGCGCAGGGCGTTCCGGTGGTGGCGGTGTTCCTGTCGGGCCGCCCGCTCTATGTCACGCCGGAGATCAACGCCGCCAATGCCTTCATCGCCGCGTTCTGGCCGGGCTCGGAGGGTGAGGGCGTCGCCGACCTGCTGTTCGCCAATTACGATGGATCGGTGGCTTACGATTTCCGCGGCCGGCTGTCGTTCTCCTGGCCGCGCTCGCCCGATCAGTTCACCAACAATGTCGGCACCGAGCCCTATTTCCCGCTGTTTCCGGTCGGCTACGGACTGACTTACGGCGCGCCGCAGAACATCGGCCCGCTGGCCCTGGCGACGCCGCCGCGCGCGGCTGTGCCGCCGACCACGGCGACCGTTCCTGGGGTCGTTGCGCCCACGCCGTCCGAACGCGGCGTCCTGCTCGATGCCGGTGCTCCAGCGAGCGGCTGGAGCTTGTTCGTCGGCGGCGAGCGCGTCGTCACCGCGGCGTCGACCAAGGCGACGCAGGCCGGTCTGACCGCCAAGCGCACGGCCTCCAGTGTCGACGTGACCTGGGCGACGCGGGTGCCGGTCAGTTTCCAGATCACCGGTACGCCAGCCAATTTCGCCCGCGACGCCGATCGCGGGCTCGGCCTCGAAGTGACCATGCGGGTGGATCAGGCGCCGGTGTCGAATGTGGTGCTGGCGATGGGCTGCGGCCCGTTGTGCGGCGGCAAGCTCGACATCACCGAGCGGTTGCGCGATCTCGCCCAGCGCGGCGGTTATGCGACGCTCAACATTCCGCTCGCCTGCCTGCGCGGCGCCGGAGCCGATCTGTCGAATGTGCCGACGGCGTTTGCGTTGACCGCGACCAAGGCGCTCGGCGTCTCGATCCGGTCGGTGAAGATTTCGCACGAAGGCGAGGCGC